>JAXDHC010000525.1:0-7294 GCA_034664705.1 Solirubrobacteraceae bacterium | reverse complement strand
GCCGCCCCGGACGACGTCTGGACCGCGATCACGGCCGACACCGCGGCCTGGCAGTTCCCGACGGGGATGGAGATCCCCGCCGGCGCCGCGCCGCCCGAGGGGGGACCGGTCACGACCTGGGACCCGCCGCACCGCCTCGTGATCCGCATGGAGTCGCCGGACGGGACCTTCAACGCCCTCGACTACGCGATCGAGGCCCGCGACGGCGGCACGGCGCACCTGCGCTACGTCCACAGCGGGATCCTCGCCGACGAGTGGGAGGACCAGTACGACGCCATCGGCGCCCACACGGACTTCTACCTCCACACCCTCGGGCAGTACCTCGCGCATTTCAACGGCCGCCGGGTCACCTACGTCGGCCAGCCGTCGTCCGGCATCGACGGGCCCGAGGCCGCCGGCACGCCGGACGCGATGGATGCGCTGCGCGCCGCCCTGGGGGTCTCCCCGCAGGCCGGCGTGGGGGATGCGGTCCACGCGTCGCTCGGGGACGCCGGCACGCTCGACGGCGTCATCGACTACTCGACACCGGAGTTCCTCGGCGTCCGCGCCGCCGACGGGCTGTACCGCTTCTTCGGGCGCAACCACTTCGGCGGCGTCGTCGGGATGAGCGCGCACCTCTTCGTGGACGGCGTCGACGCCGCGGCGAGCGAGGCGGCGCTCAAGGCGTGGCTGGACGGGGTGTACGCGTAGCGCGGCGGAGGGCAGCTCCGCGCCGGCGGGTGCGGTCGTGCGATCGCACCCGCGTCGTCCCGGACGCCGTCACCGCGTGGGACGGCCTCGAGGAACCGTGGCGCGTCCGCCGGTCGCCGGCGTGGACGGCGTATGGGGCGGGGACGATCCCAGTGGGCGCCGCGCTGGTCGACGCGAACGGCGCGCTGGCCGAGGCGCCGCCCGACCTCTGCGCGCGCTGGCGACGACATCCCCGGCGGGTCTGCGTCCCCCGACGCTGAGACCGGACGAGCCACGGGACGTCGCCCCGGCGTGTTCACGGAAGAGTCCGCACCCGGGATGCGCGATCTGCGCTGCGTGATCTGCGAGAAGCCCCATGGGACATGTCTGCCGAAAGACCAACAATCGGGGCATGCGTATGTTCAGTGGCGTCGTGAGCGCCTGTGCCGCCCTCATGACCGCCGCGGTCGCCCTTCCGGCGTCGGCGTCCGCCGACCCCGCGCCGTTCCCCGGCGCGGTGCCGGGGATGTCGTCGCCCGCGAGCGTCGTGCAGACGCCGGACGGCGGAATCTGGGTCGCCGACGACGGCCGCGGCGTCTGCCGCGTGGCGCTCGCGCCCACGCCCGCGCTCGTCGACAGCCATTGGTGCCAGCCGGAGGCGCCCGACGTCCCGGGGGAGGAGCATCCCGAGGCGCCGCACGACGAGCTCGCTGCGGAGCCGGTCGTCCCGGACGTGATCCCCGCCGGCGACCGCCCGACCGGGGTCGCCGGCCTCGTGTTCGATGCGGCGACGGACAACTTCTACGCCGCCGACGTGGCCTCCGCCGCGGGCGGGGTCTGGCGGCTCCACCTCGACCGGGCGACCGGCGCGATCGACCACGGCGAGCTGATCGCCGCGGGCGGCGTCCGCGTGCAGGCCGTGACGCTCGCGCCGGCGACGACGCCCGGCGCCGAGCCCGACGTCCTCTACCTCACCAAGCGCGGCGGCGTGCTCATGCGCATCGCCGACCCGGCGACCGGCCCGAAGTACCCGCAGCGGATCGGCGTCCTGGGCGACGCGCTCGAGGTCGGCGGGATGGTCGCGACCGACGACTCCGTGTACCTCGCCGACGGCGGCGTGGCGCGCGTCGGCCTGACCGCCGGCGGCATCACCTCCGCCGAGCGCCTCCCCGGCTTCGACGACGTGAGCGTGAGCGCCGTCGCCGTCGACCGGGCGAGCGGCCGGCTCTACGCCGGCTCGTCGAACCTCGACGGCGAGGACCTCGTCAAGGTCGTCGACCTGGCGACCGGGGCGACCGAGCCCTACGAGCTCGGCTTCGCGGCCGTGACGGCGCTCGGCATCGACGCCGACGGCCGCCTGCTGGTCGGAGACGACCCCGGCGTGGCCGACGGCAGCGGCATCGCCGGCCTCGGCCGGCTGTGGCGCGTCGACGTGCAGCCGCTCGGCCGCCCCCAGGCGCAGATCACCGCCGGTCCCGCGCGGCTGAGCAACGCGGCCACGGTCGGGATCGCGTATGGCTCGCGCGACGGCGCGACGTTCGAGTGCCGGCTGGACGACGGCGCCTACGAGGCGTGCGCCGGCACCGGCTCCGGCGAGCGGTCCTACACCGACCTGCCCGACGGCGAGCATCGCTTCTGGGTCCGCGCGACGGACTCGGTGACCGGCCTTCCCGCGAGCCGCCGGTTCCGCCTGGACCGCGCGGCCCCCGACGTGACGGTCGTGCTCACCGAGACCGACGTCGTCGAGGGCGGCACGCCCCGGATCCGCTTCGCGAAGTACGAGAACGCCGTCACGTACACGTGCACGCTCGACGGCGTGCCGTTCGAGCCCTGCGGCTGGTACGAGCCGCTGCCGACCCTGACGCCCGGCACGCACGTCCTGCGCGTCGTCGGCGTCGACGCGGCCGGCAACGCGAGCGACCCGGCCTTCGCGACGATCCGCGTGCGCGCGGCGTCGTCCAGCGTGGCCGGCGTGGTGGCGACGTCCCCGCGCACGCCGCCGGCGGCCGGCCGCCCCGCGCCGGCGGCGACCCCCGCCGCGCCGGCCGCCGCCGCGCCCGTCGCCGGCGAGGTCGTGGTCGACCGCAAGCCGCTGCTGTGGCCGTTCACCCTGCGCTTCCGCTCGGCGTCCGCGCCGATGCGCTTCGGGCTGAAGGCGTCGCCCGAGGCCGCCGACGTCCGCGTCTCGGTCAAGAACTGGCTCGGGCGCACGGTCATCACGCGCGTCGTGACGGTGCGGCCCAACGCGGCCAACCGCGTGAACCTCACGCTCACCCGCGGCGAGCAGCGGCGCCTGAAGCCGGGCCGCTACCTCGTGACCGCCGTCCTGCGCACCGCGCGTGGAACGAAGGGCAACCCGCAGACGCACTGGCTGCGGGTCCGCCCCGGCGGACGGTCCTAGCCCGAGACCGGCCGCCGATCGCTCGCGACGGGGCCGCCGCCCCCGCCGCGACGTGGCGGCTGCGCCGCGTCGGGACGCCTCGTGTCGCGGACGACGAGCGCGACGCCGGTGACGATCGCGGCGGTGGCGATCATCGCCGTGGGGGTGATCTGCTCGCCCAGGACGATCCGGCCGGCGAGCAGGGCGACGACGGGGTTGACGTAGGCGTAGGTCGCCACGACCGAGATCGGCTGGTGCGCGAGCAGCCACGCGAAGGCGCCGTACGCGAGGAGCGACCCGGGGATGACCAGGTACGCGAACGCGATGAGCGCGTCTGTCGAGACGCGCGCGGCGCCGACGTCACCCAGCTCCCCGGCCGCCACCCCCGCCAGCGCGAGGACCGCGCCGGCGGCGAGCAGCTGCAGCGTGGTGCTCACGAGCAGGTCCGCGGGCAGGCGCGTGCGCTGGGAGGCGATCTGTCCGCCCGCCTCGACGACCGCAGCGGCGAGCAGCACGACGAGCCACCCCAGTGGGCCGGCGGCGCCTCCAGCGGGGAGGATGAGGACGGCGACGCCGCCGAACCCGAGGCCCACGCCCGCGAGGGTGCTCGGGCCGGGGCGGTCGCGCGCCAGCACGCGCAGCAGAACGATCCACAGCGGGACGGAGGCGATGATCAGCGCGGCGATGCCGGCCTCCACCTCCTGCTCGGCGAGCGCGAGCAGGCCGATGTCGCCGAGGATCACCGTGCCGATGGCGGCGGCGCCGAGCGCGCTGCGGCGACCGACCGCGAACCGCCCGCGCCCCCCGGTGAGGACCAGACAGCCGGACAGCAGCGCCGCCGCGGCGAGGAAGCGTGCGCCCGTCGACAGCAGCGGTGGCGCGGTCCTCACCATCACGCGGATGGCGGGATAGGTTCCGCCCCAGGCGAGATAGACGGTGCCCAGCGCGGCGAGGGTCCGCCACCTCCCTGTATTCATAACGAATGAATATGCCCGATCGATTGAGGAATCTCACCGGCGCGTGGGCGCTCGCGGTCACCGAGGCGTCCGCGGCGGCCGTCACGGACGTCGCCGGGGCCGGCGGCGAGCTGGCCGCCGCCGTGATCACCATCGGCGCCTATCGCGGGCAGTCGCTCGACGAGCTCCGCCGTGCACTGGGCCTCTCGCAGCCGGGGACCGTCAAGCTCGTCGACCGGCTGGTCGAGCGAGGCTGGGTTCTCCGGCAGCCGGGCCGCAGCGGCCGCTCGCTGTCGCTCGCGCTCACCCCGGATGGCGAGCGGCTGCTCGACGACCTCCTCGCCGCGCGCGCCGCGGCGATCGAGGGGCTCCTGGCGCCGCTGACCGCACACGAGCGGGACGAGCTCGAGGGCACGCTCGACAAGCTGCTCGGCGCTGCGGCGAGCGCCGAGCGCCTTCGCCATCTGTGCCGGCTGTGCGAACGCCGGGTCTGCACCGACTGCCCCGTGGCGCGAGGCGCCCGAGACGACACAGGGAGGCACGGCTGAGCCGGCCGACGCGGATGCGGCGGCCCATGCCTCGGCGCCGCCGGGACCCACGCTCGCGGCGCCCCGCCCGGAAAGGGCGCCATGCCGCCCGAGATGCACGGCGAGCTCGTCACCGTTCTGGCGGTCTGCTACGCCGGCGACCCGGCCGAGGGCGAACGGGTGCTCGCGCCGCTGCGACGCTTCGGCAGGCCGCTCGTGGACCTCATCGGGCCCATGCCGTACACGGCGCTCCAGAGCGGGTCCGACGCGGCCTATCCGACCGGCCGGCAGAACGACTGGAAGTCGCACTACGTCGACGAGATCACCGACGGCGCCATCGCCCGGGTCATCGAGCACCCGCCGCGCATGACCTCCCCGCTCTCCTCGTTCTCCTTCCAGCATCCGGGCGGCGCCATCGGCCGCGCCGGCGCCGACACGGCGGCGTTCGGTCACCGGGACGCCTCGTGGCGTTGAAGGAGACCTACGACCCGAGCAACGTCCTCCGCCTGAACCAGAACATCGCGCCGCGGGGCGACTGACTGTCGCCGCGCGTGCCGATCGCGACGACGCGCGGGTCCTCTCCCCAGTGCGCGCTGACGCCGCTGCCGACGTTGAGGATCGACGCGGTGATGGCGCTCCCGCGGTCGGCGGAGCGGCCTCCGGCGCGCGCTACGCCGGCGCGACCTCCCCGACCCGGCGCTGCGCGGTCACGGCCGGCGCGGCGCCGGTCTCGCGGACGAGGTCGGCGGCCTTCTCGCCGATCATGATCGATGCGGGGTTCGTGTTGGCGGTGACGATCGACGGCATGATCGAGGCGTCGGCGACGCGCAGGCCCTCGATCCCGTGGACGCGCAGCTGCGGGTCGACGACGGCCATGCGATCCAGGCCCATCCGGCAGGTGCCGACCGGGTGGTAGTACGTCCCGGTCCCGCGGGCGATGAAATCGCGCAGGCCGGCCTCGTCGCGGACGTCGTCACCGGGCAGCGCCTCCCGGGCGCGCCAGTCCGCGAGCGGCTGCGCGGCGGCGAGCTCGCGCGCCTTGTCGATGCCCCTCAGCAGCGCGCGGACGTCGGCCTCCTCGGCGAGGTAGGCGGGGTCGATGAGCGGCGGCTGGTCGGGGTCGGCGCTCTGCAGGCGCAGCGAGCCGCGGCTCACGGGGTGCATCACGCCGACGCCGATCGTGAAGCTGTTGGGGGGCGCCTCGAGCGTGGGCGGGTGGAACGGCACGTGGATGAACATGAACTGCAGGTCGGGGACGATCGCGCGCGCGTCGCTGCGCCAGAACATCGACGACTCGGCGAGGTTGCTCGTCGGCGCGGGGACCGGCCGGCTCGCCTCGAAGACGACGCCCAGGAACGGGTGGTCGTGGAGGTTCTCGCCCACGCCGGGGAGATCGGCGACGACGGGGAGGCCCAGCGCGCGCAGGTGGTCGGAGGGGCCGATGCCCGAGAGCATGAGCAGGTGGGGCGAGCCGATAACCCCGCCGCTCACGATCACCTCGGCGCGCGCGGTCGCATGCTCGACCTGTCCGTCGCGGACGTACTCGACGCCCGTGCAGCGCTCGCCGGCGAATGTGAGGCGCCGCGCGGTCGCGCCCGTGCGGATCATGAGGTTCTCGCGCGCCGCGGCCGGCGCGAGGTACGCGGCGGCGATGCTGTAGCGGCTCCCGTCGTGGACGAGGAGGTCGTGCCATCCGGCGCCCTCGGACTCCGAGCCGTTGAAGTCGTCGACGACCCGATGGCCGAGCGTCCGCGCGGCCTCGATGAAGGCGGCCGAGGTCGGGTTCGGGTCGGCGGCCGGCGCCGGGCGCAGCGGCCCGCCCGCGCCGCGGTACTGCGCGTCGCGGCCCGGCGCGTCCTCCATTCGCTTGAAGTAGGGCAGGACGTTGTCGTAGTCCCAGCCGACGTTGCCGTCGTAGGCCCAGCGGTCGAAGTCGGTGCGGTGCCCGCGCAGGTGCACCATCGCGTTGATGCTGCTCGACCCGCCGAGCACCTTGCCGCGCGGCCAGGCGTGGGCGCCGCCACCGGTGCCGCCCTGCGGCGTCGTCGTGTACGCCCAGTCGGCCGCGGTGCCCCAGATCGTCGGCCACGCCGGCGGGATGCCGATCGCCTCGACGTCGCCGGGCGAGCCGCCCGCCTCCAGCAGCAGGACGCTCGCGTCGCCGTCCTCCGACAGTCGCGTCGCCAGCGTGCCGCCGGCGGACCCGGAGCCCACGACGATGTAGTCGTACTCGGCCATGCTCTCTCCCCTTGCGTGGCGTACGTCGCCGCGCACCGCGGCGGGGGCCGACGCTATAGAGGTCCCGAGCGGTGAGTCAACCGTCCCGGCGCGGAAACTTGGCGTACATTGGCGCGACGACCGGTCGTGACTTGTCCATCGTCTGCGAGGCCCGATGAAGTTCGACGACGTCTGCATCCCGCTGGAGGCCGCCTGGTCGTCGCCGTTCGTGCGATGGCAGGGCCCGGCCGCGGAGATCACCTCGCTCGACCTCGCCCACCGGGTCACCGAGCGCGCGCTCGCCGACCGCGGCGTCGACTGGCCGCTGCGGGAGCTCGTCCTCGGCACGACGATCCCGCAGCTCGGCGCCTTCTACGGAGCGCCGACGCTGGCCGCGCGCCTGGGCCTCGGCGCGATCTCCGGCCCGTCGGTCGCGCAGGCCTGCGCGACCTCGGTGGCGGCGCTGCACGCCGCGGCGTGCAGCCAGCAGGGGGAGGTGGACGGCGCGCGGCTCGTCGTCCTGACCGACCGCACGAGCAACGGCC
>JAXDHC010000524.1:0-7684 GCA_034664705.1 Solirubrobacteraceae bacterium | reverse complement strand
TCGAAGCGGACGGCGTCGTTGGGCCCCGGCACGACTCTGAAGGGGACGATTCTCGCCTCCTCGTCGACCTCGCCCCATCTGCGCCCGATGAAGCGCTTTGCGGAGTAGATCGTCGCCTCGGGGTTGAGGATCGCCTGGCGCTTGGCCACCTGGCCGACCAGTCGCTGGCCGTCGTCGGTGAACGCCACGACCGACGGGGTCGTCCGGCCGCCCTCGGCGTTCGGGATCACCTCGGCCTGACCGCCCTCCATCACCGCCGCGACGACCGAGTTGGTCGTGCCCAGATCGATGCCCACGGCCTTCGCCATCACGGCTCCCTTCGCTCGCGTCCACGGGTGTGCGTGCGCGTCGGAGGACGCCGCCGCGCAGCCGCGAAGACGCGCGGCACGTGCACGCACCAGGGTGGTAAGGCGCCAGATCGGTGCGTCAAGGAGCCCCGCGCAGGGTTTGCGCGAGGTCGCCGTTGCGGCGATCCGGACCTTCCGGGCGTTGCTTTCCAGCAGCGCCATCTTCGCGCCGGCGCCCCGAGGGGATACACCACGCACAGCGCGTCGATCTGCGGACGTTCCGATGTCGGCGCGCCGGTCTCGGATCCCGGGCACGGGTCCCGGCCAGCGGCCGGGCAGCGGGCTCGCGGGCAACCCCCCCGGGAGGGCATCTCGTGCTCGATCGCCCCCATCCGGACGGCGGCTGCGCGGCCGTCGTCTGCGCGCGATGCGGCGTGCGTACCACCATCCGATCGGTCTGGTCGACCGTGGACCGCTGTCCGCACTGCCTGGCGCCGCTCATGGTCGCGAGCCGCTGGCTCCCGGTACGGCCGAGCAGCGACGAGGACCACGGCGGCGGCGGCGCGCGGGACCGGAGCGCGGACATCGCGCCCGCGGTCGAGCGGTGAGCGTCCAGCACGATCCCGGCACGGCGCCGTTCCACGGGCTGACGGGCCCCGTCGGCGGCTGGAGCGCGACGGCGTGCCACGCCGGGGACAAGGGCGGCCACCGCCGCCTCCCGCTCGCCCTCGAGCGTCGCCTCGTGATGGCCGCCAAGCACGACGAGCGCCAGCGCGCGATCCTCATGGACACCTTCGTGCCGCTGATCGCGAGCGTCGCGCGGATCTACCGCGGCTCGAGCGCCGTGGACCGCGGCGAGCTGATGCAGGAGGGCGCGGTCGGGCTGCTGCGCGCCCTGCAGCGCTACGACCCGACGCTCGACACGCCGTTCTGGGCGTACGCCTCGTGGTGGGTGCGCCAGGCCATGCAGCAGCTCGTCTCCGAGCTCGGCCGCCCGGTCGTGCTCTCCGACCGCGCGGTGCGCCAGCTCGCGCGGATCAAGGACGCCCAGCGCGAGCATCTGCAGGCGCATGGCAAGGAGCCCACGCCGCTCGACCTCGCGACCTCCACCGGGCTCGGGCGCGATCAGGTCGAGCGCCTCATCGCGGCCGAGCGCAAGCCGCGCGGCCTCGAGGAGCCGATCAACGGCGACGAGGGCGTCGTGGGCAGCTTCGGCGATCTGCTCGCCGACCCGCGGGCCGAGGACGCCTACGACCGCGTGCCCACCCGCCTGGAGGTCGGCGAGCTGCCGGGCATGCTCGGCGTGCTGACCGACCGGGAGCGCATGGTGGTCGGCGGGCGTTACGGGCTCGGCGGCCGCCCCGAGCGGACGCTGCGCGACCTCGCCGCGAGCCTCGGCGTGAGCGCCGAGCGCGTGCGCCAGATCGAGCAGGGGGCGCTCGAGAAGCTCCGCGCGGAGGCCGGCGAGGGTGGCCTCGTCGATCGGGCCGCGGGCGCGCGGGACGCCCGCCGGAACGCTTGACGGGCCCGGGTCGCGACCTACCCGCAGGCCTGGCGGCAGCGCACCCGTCCGACCCACGATCCTCCGAAGGAGCAGCCGCGATGACGATGATGGAGCCGCTCGCGCCCTGGCTGCGCGACCTCAACCGCTTCATGGCCGGCGACGCCGCTCCCGCGGCGTTCGTCCCACCCGCCGACGTCCTCGTCAGCGACGAGGGCGTGACCGTCCACATGGACGTGCCGGGCCTGCGCCACGACGAGCTCGACATCCAGCTCGAGAACGACACGCTGACGATCCGCGGGGAGCGGCGCTTCCCGTACGAGACGCGAGAGGGCGAGCGCGTCTGGCGCCACATCGAGCGCCATTTCGGCCGGTTCGCGCGCACGCTGCGCGTCCCCGGCGGGATGGACCCGAACGCCGTCGAGGCGTCGCTGAGCGACGGCGTCCTGTCGCTCCGGCTCCCCAGGCCCGAGTCGCTCAAGCCGCACCGCGTCCAGGTGCGCTCCGGCGCCGGGACCCCCGGGAACGGCGGCGACCGCCGTGACATCGAGGGCCTGGCGGGCGACGCGACCGCCACGGGCGGCGCGACGGCGACCCCGGGCCCCACGCCGGCCGGCGACGCGACGACCCCGGCCACCTGACCATCGGCGAGCTGCGCGGAGGGCCGCGCCATGGCGACCACGACAGTGACCTGCCCGAGCTGCGGGCGCAAGAACCGGATCGCCTCCGCGCAGGAGGGCGTCCCGCGCTGCGGCAACTGCCATCACGCGCTGCCGTGGATCGTCGACTCCGACGCGCAGGGCTACGACGCCGACATCGCCTCGTCGCTGCCGGTGCTCGTCGACTTCTGGGCGCCGTGGTGCGGCCCGTGCCGCATGGTGTCGCCGGTCGTGGAGCGCCTCGGCACCGAGCTCGCGGGCCGGCTCAAGGTCGTCAAGCTCAACGTCGACGAGGCGCCCGCGGTCGCGGCGCGCTACGGCGTCCAGGGCATCCCGCTCATCGTGCTGCACCGGGACGGCCACGAGGTGGACCGCCTCGTCGGCGCGGTGCCGGAGCCGCAGATGCGCAACTGGCTCGAGCAGCAGCTCCCCGCGCCCGCCGGCGCCGGAAGCGGCGCGTAGGGGACCGGTCCGGACCGACCACCGCAAGGGAGAACGACGATGCGCTACGCCACGTTCATCGGCGTCGTGGAGCAGGCCGCGGGGATCTCACGGGCGGCGGCCGAGCGCGCCGTGCACGCGACGCTCGCCACGCTCGCAGAGCGCGTCACCGGCGGCGAGGCCCGCGACATCGCGCTGTTCCTGCCCGAGGAGGTGCGGCGGCCGCTCGAGTCGGCGCCGGAGCGCGCGGAGGCGTTCGCCCTCGAGGAGTTCGTTCGGCGCGTCGCCGAACGTGAGCGGGTGGCCCCGGAGGCCGCCGCGGAGCACGCCCGCGCGGTGTTCGAGGCCTTGGGCCTCGCCGTCGCCCCCGGCGAGCTGCGCGACATGCTCGCCCAGCTGCCGAGCGACTTCGCACCGCTGCTGAAGGCGGCGGGGCTCGGCCGGCGGCGCCTGAGCTCCGACGAGCCGGACCTCGTCGGGCGGGTGGCGGGCCCGGCCGGGCTCGACCGCACGCGGGCGCGCCGCGCGACGGAGACCGTGCTCGAGACGCTCGCGACGCGGATCTCCGCCGGAGAGGTCGAGGACCTGATCCCCGAGCTCCCGCCCGACCTCGTGCCCGCGCTCGAGCGCGGGCTCGCCGAGAGCCGCGCCGCCAAGCTCATGACGAGCGACGAGTTCATCGCCACCGTCGCGGATCGTGAGGGCGTCGACATCGACGAGGCCGAGCGCCATGCCCGCGCGGTCTTCGCGGCGCTGCGCGAGGTCGTCTCGGGCAAGGAGTTCTCCGACATGGTCGCGCAGCTCTCCGAGGACTACCTGCCGCTCCTGGCGTAGAACCATCCGGGCGGTCCGACCGCGCGGGCGCGCGTTCAAGCGGATCCGCGCGCCGCCGATGAAGAGGGTGATGAGCGACGCCAACCGGTCACCCCGTCGACCGCGGGAGACGACCCGCCCGATCGCCGCCGGCCGGCGGCACGTCACCCGCCTCTGGACGGCGCTGCCCCGCGCCCAGCGCATCATGCTCGCGCTCGCGGTGCTCCTCGCCGTCGGGATGGGCGCGCGCCACGCCGCCTCGTTGGCATGGCCGCCGCCGCCGCCGACGTCGAGCTTCAGCGGCGTCGTGAGCCGCATCGACGCCGGCAAGGTCGCCGAGATCCGCGTCGACGCCCAGGCGCTCAGCGTCCAGGTCACCGAGCGCGACCGCTCGGTCCCCGCCTACACCGTCGGCATGCCCGGGATGGCGGGCAACGAGCTCGTGCTCGACCGCGCGCGCCGGCACGGCGTCCAGGTCGACGCCGTCGCCGCGTCCGGCGTGGGCATCGCCGGCATCCTGCGCCCCGCGATCCCGATGCTCCTCATGGTCGGCCTCATCGTCTTCGTCCTGCGCAGGCAGGGCCTCGTCGGCGGCCGCGCGTTCGACCAGGCCGAGCGCCCCGACATCGCGTTCGCCGACGTCGCCGGCGTCGGCGAGGCGGTCGACGAGCTTCAGGACGTGCGCGCCTTCCTCGAAGATCCCCAGCGCTTCGAGCGCCTCGGCGCCCGCGTCCCCAAGGGCGTGCTGCTGCACGGCCGTCCGGGAACGGGGAAGACGCTGCTCGCCAAGGCGGTCGCCGCCGAGGCCGGCGTGCCGTTCTACGCCGTCTCGGGCTCCGACTTCGTCCAGATGTTCGCCGGGCTCGGCGCCGCGCGGATCCGGTCGCTGTTCGCCGAGGCCAAGAAGAACGCGCCGGCGATCGTCTTCATCGACGAGCTCGACGCGGCCGGGCGCACGCGCGGCGGGGGCAGCGACGGCGGCACGCGCGAGGCCGATCAGACGCTCACCCAGCTGCTCACCGAGATGGACGGCTTCCACCCGTCGCACCACCCGGTGATCGTGATGGCCGCCACCAACCACCCCGACGCCCTGGACCCGGCGCTCACCCGGCCGGGGCGCTTCGACCGCCACGTCTCGGTCGATCCGCCCGACAAGGGCGGCCGCCGCGCGATCCTCGACGTGCACGCCGCCGGCAAGCGCCTCGCGGCCGACGTCGACCTCGACCGCCTCGCCGAGCAGACGGCCGGGATGACCGGCGCCGAGCTGGCCAACGTGCTGAACGAGACGGTGCTCCAGGCCGCTCGACGCGGCGCCGACGAGGCGACCGGCGCGGATCTCGAGGACGCGTTCATGCGCGTCGTCGCGGGCGCCGCCAAGCAGCACCGGGCGATGAGCGACGCCGACCGGACGGCCGTCGCCTGCCATGAGGCCGGCCACGCCCTCGTCGGCGAGCGCCTCGCGGCGGCCGACAAGGTGCACAAGATCTCGATCATCCCCCGCGGGCGCTCCGGCGGCCAGACGATCCTCGTCTCCGAGGAGGACGTCTTCCTGCACAGCGAGTCCGACATCCGCGACCGGATCGCGTGGACGCTCGCCGGCCGCGCCGCCGAGCGGCTCGCCCTCGGACGGATCACGACCGGCGCCGCGGACGACCTCCAGCGGACGACCGACCTGGCCATGCAGCTCTGCGCGCGCTTCGGGATGGGCGGCGCTCTGGGCCTCCGCGTCGCGACCGACGACCATCCGCTGTCGCCCGGCCTCCAGGAGCAGCTCGATGCCGAGGTCCGCGCGATCCTCGACGAGGAGTTCACCCGGGCGACGGCGATGCTCACCGAGGAGCGCCAGGCGTTGACGCGCGTCACCGAGGCGCTGCTCGCCGACGAGACGGTCGACCGCGACCGCTTCCTCGTGCTGCTCGAGGGCGCCGGCGCCGAGCGGCGCGAGCACCGGGCCGCGACGGCCTGAGCCGCGGCCACGCCGGGGGCGCGTCCCGCGTCGCCGCGCTCCGCCCGGGCGTCGCGCCACCTGCCGCCCGCGGGCTGGGGCGGAGAGGAGGAGACCCTCGCCCGCGGACGGCCAGGGGACGTCACGTGCCCCGGCCCGTGGGCCGGATCGTCGGTCCCCGGTGGATCCTGTGGTGCGGCGTTCCTTCGCCGGGCGGCGCTCCGGTCGTGGCCGCCCCGCACGGCATGCCTTAGGTCGCCCGCCGCGGCGGTCAAGCCGGCCGAACGCGACCGGACGCGGCGGTCAGGGCCGGTGCTCGGCGATCTGCGCGCGCAGCCGCCGCTCGCGCTCGAGCACCTCGTCGAACATGGGATGGTGGCCGACGGTGCAGCCGTGGCCCATCGCGAAGGCGTACGCCATGGAGCTCAGCAGGCGCCGGTGCTCGGCGCGCAGCTCGTCGAGGTCGCGCATCCGGGCCTTTCCTCGTCTCGTGTCGGCGGGCATGATCCGACCGCCGTACCGCAGCCGCACGCGCGGAAACCGGCGCGGACACGGCGGCGTGGTCATCCAACGCGGCCGCGGTCCGCGGGCCGCTTGCGGCCCGCACGGCGGGGCCTACCGCCAGGGCCATGCGCGACCTCTTCCGGCGATGATCGACGTCGACGTCGGCACGAGCGCTCGTCGAGCCGGCGTGACCAGGACATCGCGACCATGGTGATGACCACGGACGAGGTCGACCGCGAGCTCGCCGGCCGGCGTGGATGGCGCCGCGTCGGCGACGCGCTCGTGCGTGAGCTCGTGTTTCGCGACTTCGAGCAGGCGCTGCGCTTCGTCGAGCGGGTCGCGGAGGCGGCGGTCGACTACAAGCGCCGCCCGGACATGTGCATCTCCGAGTTCAACCACGTTCGCCTGAGCGTCGCCAACCTCAAGCACGCGGGTTTCACGCTCGCCGAGATGCGCCTCGCCGCCAAGGTCAACGCGATCCTCGACGAGCACCACCCGGACGCCGCCTCGCGCTGAGCTCACCACCGGTGCCGCGGCCGTGCTTGTGCCCCCCCGCCGGGGGTCTATGGGGACAGTGCAATGGACCCTCTGAGCCTGCTCTGGCTGTTCTTCGTCCTGAGCTCGCTCCAACCCGCCTTCCAGCGCCAGGTCCTGCTGCTCCAGCGGCGGCGCGCGCTCGCGACGATCTCACGCCGGCGCGGGGCCACGGTCATCACGCTGATCCACCGCCAGGAGTCGATGAACCTGCTCGGCTTCCCGATCGTGCGCTACATCGACATCGACGATGCCGAGGGCGTGCTCCGCGCGATCCACGAGACGCCGCCGGACCGCCCGATCGAGATCGTCCTGCACACGCCCGGAGGGCTCGTCATCGCGGCGCGGCAGATCGCCTCGGCGCTCGCCGACCACCAGGGACGCGTCACCGCGGTGGTGCCGCACTACGCGATGAGCGGCGGCACCCTGATCGCCCTCGCCGCCGACGAGATCGTCGTCGACCGCCACGCCTCGCTGGGCCCGGTGGACCCGCAGCTCGGCGAATACGCCGCCGCGTCGCTCGTCGCGGTGGCCGAGCGGCCGGGCGACCACGAGGACCGCACGCTGATCATGGCCGACGTGGGGCGCAAGGCGATCGCCCAGGTCGAGGGGTTCACCACGCGGCTCGTCGAGCGCCGGATGGACCGCGAGCGCGCCGCCGAGGTCGCCCACATGCTGGCCGCCGGCGTCTGGACCCACGACCACCCGCTGCAGGCGGCGGAGCTCAGCGCCCTGGGCCTCCCGGTCCGCGTGGGCGTGCCGGCCGAGGAGCGCGAGCTCATGGAGCTCTACCCCCAGCCCCGCGGCCGCCAGTCCGCGGTCGAGTACGCGCCGAGCCCGGGCGTGCCGGTCGTGCCGGCCGCCCCGCGCGGCTCGCGGCGCGAGAGCCGCCCGGCGTCCTGAGGCTCCGGACGGTCGGCGAGGGCGAGTGCAGGCTTTGTCGTCTCAGAGACGACAAAGCCTGCACTCACTCACACCGCCGGCGGCTCGGCTCAGCGCG
>JAXDHC010000523.1:0-3653 GCA_034664705.1 Solirubrobacteraceae bacterium | reverse complement strand
AGCCCTCGCCCCGGGCGCTGCCCGAGAACTCGCGCAGCAGGTGGCCGGCGAGCTCTGGCGTGATGACCGACCCGCCGCCGTAGGTCGTGATGACCGCCTGGCGAAGCTCCTCGCCGGTGGTGCGCTTCGAGAGGTACCCGGCGGCGCCGGCGGCGACCGCGTCGAGCAGGCTCTCGGGGCTCTCGTTGGCCGTCATGACCAGCGCGCGGATCTCGGGCAGCTCGGCCCGGAGCCGCTCGAGCACGACCGCGCCGCCCAGGCCGGGCATGCGCAGGTCGAGCACCATGACGTCGGGCTTGAGCTCGCGGGCGAGCTCCATCGCCGTCAGGCCGTTGTCGGCCTCGCCGACGACCTCGATGCCGGGGTCGCGCTCGAGGGCGCGGATGACGCCCTCGCGGACGAGCGGATGGTCCTCGGCGACCACGACGCGGATCTTCATGCCGCCACCTCCATGACGTCGCCGGACGTGAGCGTCACCAGCGTGCCCTCGCCGGGCGCGCTCGCGATGTCCGCGCGGCCGCCGTGGGCGGCCATGCGCTCGATGATGCTGTGACGCAGGCCGATGCCGAACTCGACGGTGTCCATGTCGGCGCCGATGCCGTCGTCGCTGACGCTGACGCGCGCGCCGTCGGGCGCGGTGTCGCAGCGGACGACGATGCTCGAGGCCTGCGCATGCTTGTGCGCGTTGGTGATCGCCTCGCGCGCCGCGCCGACGAGCGCGGCGGCGTCCGCGCCGTAGACGCGGCCCTGGAGCGTCACGATGAGCTCGATGTCGGCGGCGCCGCGCTCGCGTGCGGCCGCGACGACCTGCTGGAGCCCGGCGACGAGCTCGCACGGCGCGGCTGCGCCGATGCGGAGCAGCTCGCCGCGCAGCTCGACGGCTGCGTCGTCGGCGATCTGGCGGATGGCGCCCGGCGTCAGCTCGGCGCCGTAGGCGTCGGCGGCGAGGTACTCGAGCGACTGCAGCGTGCAGTCGTGGAGCATCGCGCCGACCTGGCAGCGCAGCTCGGCGATCGCCGTGCGGCTCTCGCCGGCGGCGAGCGACAGCACGAACGCGCGAAGCTCCGTGGCGGCCTCGTCAGCCATGCCGAGAAGCGTACCCCGCTCAGTGGCGGCCTCAGTCGCCGCGATGTCCTCGAGCGCGCGAAGCGTGGTCACCCGCAGGTGACGGCGCAGACGCCGACGCTCGTGTTCGCGCGCACTCTCGTGTCCGAGCGTGCGCGCTCGAAGAATACGCCCCCCAATGGGCGCAGCGATACCGCTGCTCATGAAGACCCCCCGGTCTTGTCATCTATCCGTGCCCCCGAAGGCGCTTGTTGGACCGACCCTGGTCCGAGCGCCCTGCGATGACCTGCGGGAGTATCGGCGGGAACCCGCAACCCGTCAATCCCCAAAACTGGGGATTCACTCGGACACTTGTTGAGAGGTGGCCGTACCGATCAACGCCGTTGTGGTGCGGCGCCGGTGCTGCCGGGCGGTGCCGACGTGCCGTTCGCCGGGTCGATCGACCGCTCGGCGGCCGTTGCGACCGGGTGATCGGGCCCGGGCGCCGCTGGGCCGGACGGACCTTCGCCGCCCGGTGCGGACGCTGCCCGGCCCTTTGGACCGGAAATCGGCGTGTCACGAGCACCGTCGACCGGCGAATCCGCCGCCGGCGCGTCGCCGCCTCGCCCGCGCCGCGCCGCGGACCCGTCGGGCGTGTCGGGGGCTGCGGGCGTGACCGTCTCGGTGGGAGCAGGCCCTCCGGATGCGACGTCCGCATCGCCGGCGCCGGGGTGGTCGTCCGGGCGAGGGCCGGTCGCCTCGCGCCCCGACCCCGAGCCGGAGCTCGAGTCCGAACCGGAGCCGCCACCGCCGGGGCCGCTCGAGCCGGGCGACCCGCCGACCGAGCCCGAGCTGCCGTGCCCGGAGTCTGAGTCGTCCTGGACGGGCTCGTCGCGCGGCGCGTCCGTGGAGCGGTCGGCCTCGCCCTCCTCGTCACGATCCCCGGAGGTTCCGGGGCGGCGGTCCGTGCCGGGCGAGCCGTGCTCGCTCGTGGGGCCGACCGTTCCAGGCGCCGGCCGTCCGCCGCCGCGGTTGTCGCTGGCGATCGGCGGCGGCCCGGCCGGCTGCGGCTGCTGCGCGCCGCGCCCGCCGGTGGGCTCGGCGGCGGTGCCCGCGGCTCGGCTCGCGACGCGGCGTGTCCGGTGCCCGGCGGGCAGTGGCGTCGCGCTCGGGCTCGCGCGCGTGCGCGTGCGCGCGAGAAGCGATGCGGTCGGTGGCTGCGGTGCGGCCGGTGGCGGCGAGACGACGGCCGACGCGGACGGAGGCGCCGCACGGGCGTGCAGGCGCGCGTCGTCGCCCCCGACGCCCGCGACGAGCGCGCAGGTCGATGCCGCGGCGGCGGCGAGCTTCGCGACGCCCATGCCGCCGCCGGCGGTCGCCGCCGCGGCGCCGATACCGCCGGCGGTCGTCCCGCCGAGGATCTTGGCCTTCAGCGCCATGAGCGCCGCGACGGGCGAGAGCGCGTACGCGCGCGGGACCGCGTCGCGGGCGATGCGTGGGCCGCCCTTGCTCTGGCCCTCGCGGTACTCGCGGCACGGGCCGCAGACGGCGAGGTGACTCGTGATGTGGCGGCCACGGCGGCCGCGGCGGTCGGCGAGCCGCGAGAGCTCGGACCGGATGGTCTCGCAGTCGGCGTCGCGCGCCTCGGCAAGCCCCTGAAGGGTGCGCCGGGCGCGGAAGATGGATGCGCGGACGGTCGCCGGCGGAAGGCCGAGCGCCTCGCCCACCTGCTCGTAGGAGAAGCCGTCCATCCGGCTGAGCAGGAGCGCCGCGCGCTGGACGGCGGGCAGGGTGCCGATGTCGTCGATCAGCTGGCGGAGGTCCTCGCGGTGCCCGTCGCCGGGCTCGGCGGTCGCGCCCGGGCCGACGAGCACCCCGTGGTCGGCGACGAGGACGGGGCGGCGCGCTCGCAGGTGCGACATGCACGCGTTGTGCGCCACCTTGTAGAGCCACGGGCGGAACGCCACGGGCTCGGTGCCCCGGCGCAGCGCCGAGATCGCGAGGACGAAGACCTCCTGGGAGACGTCCTCGGCCTCCTGCGGCGAGCGCAGGAGCGAGCGGCAGTAGCGCTGGATCGCCGGCGCGTGGCGCTCGTACAGGGTGGCGAAGGCCCGCTCGTCGCCCTGGCGGGCGAGGGTGACGAGGCCTTCGTCGGACCGTGCGGCGAGCCCCCGGGACGGGCTGCCGGCGAGCCGGGGCCGGATCTCATGGATCGGCCCCTGCCCGTCGGGAACCTGTGCCGGGAGCATCGCCATCGCGTTGGTCCTACGGCGTCCTGCTCGGTGCTAGCGGGTGACCCGGAAGCTCCGCGTGGCCGTGGAGCCCAGCGCCGAGCGGCTCGCGCCCAGACGGATCTCCACGACGTACTGGCCGGCCTTCAGCGTCCGAAGCAGGCTGCGGTCGCGGAGCGTGACCCGGAACTGCCCGGCCCGCGACGGGGCGCGGTAGCCGACGAACAGCGCTCGGCCGGTCTTCTGGCCGTTGCGAGCGCGGTAGACGGCGACCCGCACCACGTTGGCGCCACTCGGCGCCTGCATGGACATCCGCAGCCCCTGGATCCGCAGGCGCGTGATGCTGATGCGCTGCGAGAGGGTCAGGTTGCTGACGGC
>JAXDHC010000522.1:0-6343 GCA_034664705.1 Solirubrobacteraceae bacterium | reverse complement strand
TCACCTTGGCGGCGCCGCCGCGCCGCACCACGCGGACGTCGACCCGGGCGGCGCCGCCACGCAGTCGGGTGCGGACCGACGCGGACGCGACCTCCGGGCCGCGGACCGGCCTGATCGTCACCTCGCGGTTGATGCCGCCGAAGTTGAACCACGTGCGGTGCCAGCCGGTGGCCTTCATGCGCGTCGGTCCGCGCCAGTCGGCGCGGACCACGAGCACGTGCGGGCCGGCCGTCAGCGAGAGCTCGACGTCGAAGGGCAGGTACGCGCCCGTGTGGCGGCCTGCGAGACGGCCGTCGACCCATACGGTCGCCCGGTGGTTGACGGACTCGAAGCGCAGCGCGTGGTCCCCGGCCCGCGGGACGCTGAACGTGGTCCGGTACCACGCGACGCTGCCGAGGTGGCTGCGCAGGCCGGCGGCGCCGCGCACGCGCCCGGCGTTCGGCGAGTAGGGCATGTGGACGGCCGCGCCGCTGAACCGCCCGCTCGGCCACCCGAGCGCCTCGCCGCGGGCGGAGGGGTCGCCGCGCTCGGTCCACTCGCCGTCCAGGGCGCCGCGGCCGTCGGGCCCGCCCCAGGCGACCGGCGGGTGCGCCTCGTCGACCCGGGCGAGCGGCGGCGCGGGCGCCGGCGGCGGCGCAGTCTGGCCGGTGGCGTCGCGCTCGCCGGGCCCGGCCGCCACGCCGAGCGCGATCGCCCCGCCGAGCAGGACGGCGAGCGCCGCGCCGGACCGTGGCCCGCGCGGCATCAGCGGTCGGGTCCCCCCCCGGGCCGAGCTTACGCCGCTCGGGCCGCACGCTCGGCGTTTCCTGATCAATGTCGGCGCGCGGCCGGTCGCCGTCCGCGCGGTGCGGGTTCAGCAACACCGGTTGTCGTATGCGCTCCACCGCGCGACACTGGCTCTCCAATGGCGGCCGGCGAAGTCCGCCTCGAGCGGATGATCGACATTCTCACCGCGCTCGGCGAGCCCGAGGGCGCAGGCGCGGGCGGCCTGGGGGTCGTCCGCATCGCGCACCTCGTGGGCCGCGAGAAGACCCAGGTGTCGCGTGCGCTGCGCACGCTGGCCGCCGCCGGGCTCGTCGAGCGCGATCCGGTCACCCGCGAGTACCGGCTGGGCTGGCGGCTCTTCCGGCTCGCGGCGCGGGTGGCCGACCAGCGGCTCCTCGGCCTCAGCCCGCCGGTGCTGCACGGGCTCGTCGGCCGCCTCGGCGAGACCGCGCACCTCTCGGTCCTCGACGGTCGCGACGTGGTGACCGTGCTCTCGCAGCCGTCGCCCCGGTCGGTTCGCGCCATCGAATGGACCGGCCGGGCCGTCCCGGCGGCGTGCACATCGGCGGGCCGCGCGCTGCTGCTCGACCACGACCTCGCGTCGCTGCGCCTGTTGTTCCCGCCGGACCTCCCGCGGCTCGGTCCGCGCGCGCCGCGCGACGCCGCCGAGCTGAACGGGCGAATCGTCGCCGCCCGGCGGCACGGCTTCGTGGTGGCCGACGAGGAGTTCGAGGAGGGCCTGATCGGCGTGGCCGCGCCCGTGCGCGACTTCCGCGGGCGGATCGTCGCGGCGCTCAACGTGTCGGCGCCGGCGTTCCGGCTCGGGCGGCGCCTGGAGACGGCCGGCGCGGAGGTGCGGTCCTCCGCGCAGGTGCTCTCGGGCCTCCTGGGCTGGGAGACCGCCGCAGCGGCGGAAACGACGGGAGGACACCATGGCTGATCCACAGGTCGACCGGCCCGGGCTGCTCGAACGCCTCGACGCGGGCCCGGTGATCTGCGCGGAGGGCTACCTCTTCGAGCTCGAGCGCCGCGGATACCTGCAGGCGGGCGCGTTCGTCCCCGAGGTCGTGCTCGAGCACCCGGAGAAGGTCGCCGAGCTACATCGCGAGTTCGTCCACGCCGGCTCGGACGTCGTCGAGGCGTTCACCTACTACGCGCACCGCGAGAAGCTGCGCCTGATCGGCCGCGAGGACGTCCTCGAGACGGTGAATCGCCAGGCGCTCGCAGTCGCGCGGGACGTCGCGCGGGAGAGCGGCGCGCTGCTCGCGGGCAACGTGTGCAACACGAACGTCTACACGGGCGAGGAGTCGGTCGCGACGGTGCGCGCGATGTTCGACGAGCAGATCGCGTGGGCCGTCGACGCGGGCGCGGACTTCATCGTCGGCGAGACGTTCTCGTGGCTCGGCGAGGCCGAGGCCGCCACCGCGGCGATCCGGGAGACCGGCCTGCCGGCGGTCATCACGCTGGCCGCGCACCGCAGCCCCGAGACGCGCGAGGGCGTGGCGCCCGCCGAGGCGTGCCGTCGCCTGGAGCAGGCCGGGGCCGCCGTCGTCGGGCTGAACTGCAGCCGCGGGCCGGACACGATGCTGCCCCTGCTGCGGCCGATCCGCGAGGCGGTCTCGGTCCACGTCGCCGCGCTGCCGGTGCCCTACCGGACGACGCCGGAGGAGCCGAGCTTCCAGTCGCTGCGCGACCCGCACGGCGACGACGCCCTGCCCGACGGGCGCCCGTTCCCGACGGCGCTGGACCCGTTCACGTGCAACCGCCACGAGATCGGGCGCTTCGCGCACCAGGCCTTCGAGCTCGGCGTCCGCTACCTCGGCGTCTGCTGCGGCGCCGGGCCGCACCACATCCGCAGCATGGCCGAGGCGGTCGGCCGCACGCCGCCCGCGAGCCGCTGGTCGGCGGACATGTCGAAGCACGCCTACTTCGGCACCGACGACCGCCTGAAGGAGGAGTACCAGCACTACGCGGCCGAGCTGTGAGGGCGACGGGATCGGTCCTGAGCGAAGGAGGGCACATGCACGGCAGGGGCAAGGCGAAGTTGATCGCGCTGTTGGCGGCCATGGTCGTGGCGCTGGTCGCCGCGGGGTGCGGCGGGGACGACAACGGCGGCAGCAGCGGTGGCGCGAGCCAGAGCACGACGACCCAGGCGGCCTCCGACCAGCCCGGGAAGGGCAAGCCGCCGGTCACGATCGGCGACAAGAACTTCACCGAGGAGTTCATCCTCGGCGAGCTGTACGCCCAGGCGCTGCGGTCCAAGGGCTGGACGGTGTCGCTGAAGAGCAACATCGGAAGCTCGGAGATCATCGACAAGGCGCTGCGCACCGGGCGGATCGACATGTACCCGGACTACATCGGCACGATCCTGTCGGTGCTCGCCGGGCGCAACGACCCGCCGGCCTCCGCGGAGGCGACGTACCAGGCCGCGAAGCGCTTCGAGGAGGGGCGCGGGTTCACGCTGCTGAAGCGGACGCCGTTCTTCGACACCAACGCCGTCGGCGTGCTGCCGGACTACGCCCAGAAGAACGGGCTGAAGACGATCGACGACCTCAAGAAGGTCGACAGCTTCACCTACGCCGACACGCCGGAGAACCTCAACCGGCTGCAGGGCGTCCGGGGGCTGCGCAAGGTCTACGGCCTGACGAACCTCAAGTTCAAGCCGCTCGCCATCGGCCTGCAGTACGCGGCCCTGAAGCGCGGCGACGTCCAGGCGGCCGACGTGTTCAGCACCGACGCCCAGCTCACGCAGACGAAGCTCGTGCTGCTCGAGGACACCAAGCACATCTTCGGCTTCCAGAACGTCGCCCCGGTGGTGAGCCAGAAGGTCCTGGACGCGCAGGGGCCCGAGTTCGCCAGGACGATCGACGGCGTGAGCGCGAAGCTCACGATCGAGGCGATGCAGGCCATGAACGCGGCGGTCGACATCGACAAGAAGCAGCCGCGCGAGGTCGCGAAGGCGTTCCTCGAGGCCAACCGGCTGACCTAGACGGACGGCGAGCGAGGGCGACGCGCGCGTGACGGCGAAGGGCACGTTCCGCGTCGCCCTCGCCCAGGTCGACTGCGTCCTGGGCGACGTCGCGGCGAACGTGCGCGCCGCCCGCGACGCGATCGCGCAGGCACGCGCCGGCGGAGCCGACCTGGTCGTGTTCCCGGAGTTGAGCCTCACGGGGTACGCGCTGGGCGCCGTCAGCGACGACGTGGCGCTCGGCGCCGGCGACGAGGCGATCGCGGGGCTCGCCGCGGCGGCCGGCGACACCGGCGTCCTGGTCGGCTTCGTCGAGGAGGGCCCGGTGCAGACGTACAACAGCGCGGTCTACCTCCAGGACGGCGCGGCGCTCCACGTCCAGCGCAAGACCTACCTCCCGACGTACGGGCGCTTCGAGGAGCACAAGCACTTCGCGCCGGGGCAGGCGATCCGCGCCTTCGACGCGCGGCTGGGCCGCTTCGCCGTGCTGATCTGCAACGACGCGTGGCAGGCTCCGCTGCCGTTCGTGGCCGTGCACGACGGCGCCCGGGTCCTCATCGTGCCCGCGTCGAGCTCGCTGTCCCCCGACGCCGGCGACCCGGCCGAGATCGAGCGCGACTGGTACGACCTGCTGCGCTTCCATGCCCGGTTCCTGCAGGTCTACGTCGTCTTCGTCAACCGCGTCGGCGAGGAGGCGGGGCTGACGTTCTGGGGCGGCTCGCAGGTCGTCGACCCGTGGGGGCGCGTGGTCGCGCTCGCGCCGTCGCACGAGCCGGCGCTCGTGATGGCCGACCTCGACCTGGGCGCGGTGCGGCGCCGGCGGCGCGAGATGCCGCTGCTCAAGGAGGCCCGGCTCGGCCTGCTGCGCCGCGAGATGGGGCGTCTGCTCGACGACGGCGTGGACGACTAGCGGCGGCGCTCGGTGCGCCGCGTCAGCCCGCGGCCGCGTCCTCGGGGACGTGGATCACGGTCGGGCGGTCGGCGGCGAATGCGCGCTCGACGGCCTCGGCGGCGGCCGCCGGCGAGTCGGCGTGGACGCCGTGGCAGCCGAGCGCGCGGCCGAGCGCCGCGAAGTCCGGTGACTCGAGGTCCGCGCCCAGCGGCGCGTCACCGCGGTCGCGCATCTCGTTGCGGATCTCGCCGTAGCCCGCGTTGTCGACGACGACGACGGGCAGGCCGAGGCGGGCCTGCGCGGCGGCGGCGAGCTCGCCGAGGGTGAACATCATGCCGCCGTCGCCGGAGAGCGCCACGACGCGCGCCGAGGGGCGGCCGACCTTGGCGCCGATCGCCGCCGGGACGGCATAGCCGAGGGTGCCGTAGCCGGTGGGGTAGAGGAACGAGCGCGGCCGGTAGGCCGGGAGCGCGCCGACGGCGCCGAAGTACGCCACCATCGCGCTGTCGGCCGCGACGATCCCGTCGCGCCCGAGGGCGCCGGCGATCGCGCCGAGCAGCCCGGACCAGCGCGCCGCCTCCTCGCCGGCGTGCGCGCGCGCCGCCGCGCACCACCGCGCGGCGCGGTCGAGGCGCTCGGCGGGCGGGCCCTCGCCGTCGCCGTCCCCGAGCCGGGCGAGGAGACCGTCGAGCGCGAGCCCGGCGTCGGCGACGACCGTCGCGACGGGGACGGCGTTCGTGATTGCCTGGGCCGGGTCGATGTCGACGCGGACCACCTTGCCGGCGAGCGGCAGCGGACCCCACCAGGCGTCGGAGGGCGCGAGCTCGCTGCCGACGACGAGCACGACGTCGCTGTCGTCGACGGCGTCGCGCACCGCGGCGTTCGCGTATCCGGCGCCCATGCTCAGCGGGTGGTCCTCCGGGTGCGTGCCCTTGCCGTTGATCGAGCATGCGACGGGCGCGCCGAGGCGCTCGGCGATGCACGCGATCTGCGCGCCGGCGCGCACGGCGCCGCCGCCGGCCAGGATCGCCGGGCGCTCGGCGGCGGCCCGCAGCGCCGCCGCCGCGTCGAGCGCCGCCGCGCCGGGCGCGACGGCCGGCGGCGCGACCGGCGCGAGCACGGCGACCTCGCCGTGAGCGGCCAGCAGGTCGAGGGGGATCTCGACGTGGACGGGACGCGGGCGGCCCGTCGCCATCCGGGCGAACGCCTGGGCGATCGCCACCGGGATCTCCGCGACGCTCGTGACGCGATGGCTGTAGGCGACGATCCCGTTCAGCGCCGCGCCGAGGTCCTTCGTCTCGTGCAGCTCGCCGTTGCCCAGGCCGGGGTGGCCGAGCGGCATCCCGGCGGCGACGATGAGGACCGGCACCGAGTCCGAGTACGCCTGCCCCAGCGCGGTCGCGGCGTTCAGCACGGCCGGCCCCGAGGTCGTCACGCAGACGCCCACCAGGCCGGTCACGCGGCTGTAGCCGTCGGCGGCGAAGGCGGCGCCCTGCTCGTGGCGCGGGCTGAGGTGGCGGATGCCCGCCTCGGCGAGGCCGGCGTAGAGCTCGAGGTTGTGCGTCCCCGGGATGCCCCAGACGACCTCGACGCCGTGGGCGGCGAGCGCCTGCGCGGCGGCCCGGCCGCCCGTCGTCGCCTGCGTCGCCGTCGCGATCTGCGTGGTCATGATGCCGCTGCCGCCTCCGTCGTCGTCAGCTCCGCGCGCGCCTCCAGCA
>JAXDHC010000521.1:0-11243 GCA_034664705.1 Solirubrobacteraceae bacterium | reverse complement strand
TGGTTCATCCCCGGCCACTCGATCGAGACGTTCCCCGACCAGACGCGCATGGTCGCCGAGGCGGGGCACGAGATCGGCGTCCACGGCTACTCGCACGAGAACCCGATCGCGATGACGGAGGAGCAGGAGACCGCCGTCCTGCTGAAGTCGATCGACCTCGTCGAGGGGCTCTCGGGCAAGCGTCCGACGGGCTACGTCGCGCCGTGGTGGGAGTTCTCCAACATCACGAACCGCCTGCTGCTCGAGCAGGGCATCAAGTACGACCACAGCCTGATGCACCGCGACTTCCGGCCGTACTACGTCCGCGTCGGCGACGAGTGGACCAAGATCGACTACAGCAAGCCGGCCGAGGAGTGGATGAAGCCGCTCGTGCGCGGCGAGGAGACCGACCTCATCGAGATCCCGGCGAGCTGGTACCTCGACGACCTGCCGCCGATGATGTTCATGAAGAAGGTCCCGAACAGCCACGGGTTCGTGAGCCCGCGCGACATCGAGCAGATGTGGATCGACCAGTTCGACTGGGTCCACCGCGAGATGGACTACGCGGTCTTCACGATGACCGTGCACCCCGACGTCAGCGGCCGGCCCCAGGTCCTCCTCATGCACGAGCGGATCATCGACCACATCAACAGCCACGACGGCGTGCGCTGGGTGACGTTCGACGAGATCGCCGACGACTTCGCGCGGCGCAGCCCGCGCTCCTGAGGGCGCGGGCGGCGGTCAGCCCGCGAGCCGCTCCAGGTGGGCGGCGACCGCCGCCTCGGCGCGCTGCCAGTCGCGCACCATCTCGGCCTGCCGGGCGCCGTGGCGGCGCTCGGCGCCGGCGCCCTGCGCCGCCAGCCGGTCGAGGCCCCGCAGCAGCAGGTCCACCTGCACGCGCTTGCCGGCGCGGGCGCACTCGCGCGCGTAGGCGACCGCGCTCTGCGAGCGCCGGGCGCGGTTGCACGCGCGGCACGCCGGGAGCAGGTTGGCCTGGTCGTCGCTGCCCCCGCGCGACCGCGGCAGCAGGTGCTCGACGGTCCGATCGCGCGCCCACGACGCGGCGCCGCACCAGAGGCAGCGCTCGCCGTCGCGCTCCCAGATCTCGGTCACCCGCGCCATCCGTCCCACGGTACCCGCCGGTCCCGCGCGCCTTGCGGCGATCGCCGCGCGGGGTCAGCGCGCGAGCGCCGCCGCCACGAGCGCGACGACCTCCTCGGCGCAGCCCCACGCCAGCGTGACGCCCGCGCCGCCGTGGCCGTAGCAGTGCACGACCGTCCCGCCGGAGCGCTCCTCCGCCTCGAGGCGCACCGACGCCCGCGCCGGGCGCAGGCCCACCGCGCCGCCCACGACGCGCGCGTGGCGCAGCGCGGGGACGACGGCGACGGCGCGCTCGCGGATCGCCACGGCGGTCGCCGGGTCGGGCTCCATGTCCTCGGCGTCCTCCTGCGCCGTGCCGCCGAGGACCACGTCGTGCTCGCGCGGCACCACGTACAGCGGCCGCTCCGGGTCGGACTGGTCGAGCAGCCACTCGGCGATGCCGGTCTGCTCGACGTGGACGACCTGGCCGCGGACCGGGACGAGGAGGCGGTCGCCGGCCAGCTCGCGGGCGCCGAGGCCGCTGCAGTTGACGACGACCGGCGCACGGGCGAGCGCCTCGTCGAGGCTCTCG
This sequence comes from Solirubrobacteraceae bacterium, assembly GCA_034664705.1. Taxonomy (GTDB): domain Bacteria; phylum Actinomycetota; class Thermoleophilia; order Solirubrobacterales; family Solirubrobacteraceae; genus JAOPZW01. The sequence goes on along the minus strand of JAXDHC010000521.1, from coordinate 9,592 downwards.
AGCTCGGCGGTCGTCCCCGAGCCGCCCAGCGATCCGAACCGCAGGACGAGCCACGGCAGGTGCACGGACATGTCGGCCACCGGCGCCGTGAAGCGGTGGCCGTCGGCGGTGCGCTCGAAGCTCGGCACGGCGCCGCGCCACCAGGGGTCCTCCGCGACGCCGGGCACGAGCTCCGTCCCGGCGCGCATCCGGACGCCGGACCCGCCGACGCCGGCGAGCTCGCCGAGCACCTGGAAGCCGCGCGCCGACCAGCCCTCGACGCGCTCCGGCGGGAACGCGCGGTACGGGTACCAGAGCGCCGCGGCGACCGCCGACGTCGTGTGCTGCGGCTCGTCGCGGGCGACGATGTCCGCCTCGATGCCGGCCTCGCGCAGGCGGATCGCCGCCGTGAGGCCGACGATGCCGGCGCCGACGACGAGGACGCGCGTCATGGCGCCATCCTCGCAGGCGGTCCGGGCCATCTACCCTGCTGGGGCATGGCCACCGGCACCGTCCGCTCCCTGCATCGCTGGCCCGTGAAGTCGCTCGGCGGCGAGGAGGTCGACGCCCTGCGGATCGATCGCCGCGGCGCGGGCGGCGACCGCGCGCAGGCGATCGTCGGGACGTTCGGCGGCGAGCAGCGCCGGCTCACCGTCCGCCAGGCGCCGCGGATGCTCGGCTGGACGGCGGCGTATCCGCGCGCCCCCGGCCCCGCCCTCGACCCCGACGCGCCGCCCCTGCCCGAGGTCACCGCACCGGACGGGCGCGTCTACCGCTGGGACGACGCCGCGCTGCCCGGCGCGCTGCGCGACGACCTCGCGCGCCCCGTGGAGCTTCGACGCGACCTCGCCCTCATGCCCGACCTGCCGGACTCGCTGCTCGTGACCGTCGAGGCCAGCCGCGCCGCCGCCGAGGAGGCGCTCGGCCGCGCCATCGACCTGCGCCGGTTCCGGCCGAACATCCACGTGACGCTCGATGCGCCCGCGTTCGCGGAGGAGGGCTGGATGGGGCGGCGGCTGCGCGTCGGCGACGCCCAGCTCGAGCTGCTGCACCCGTGCGAGCGCTGCGCGATCCCGACGCGCGACCCCGACACGCACGAGAAGTGGCCACAGCTTCTGCGCTGGCTGGCGGCCGAGCACGACACGCTCTTCGGGATCAACGCCCGCGCGCTTCATCCCGCGACGATCCGCGTGGGCGACGCGGTGCAGCTGCATTGACACCCGCCCGCGCGGCCTCAGCCGCGGGGCCGGCGGCCGGCGACGGAGGAGTGCGGCGGCAGGCTGCGGCGCGGCAGGCGCACCGAGACGGCGTGGCGGCCGCGCGGCGCCGGGCCGCCCCGCCGCTGGGCGCCCGCCATGAGGTGGGCGAGGAGCAGCGTCCAGATGACCGGGCGCAGGCGCTCGGCGAGGCGAGGGTCGGTCGCGCTCGCGCGCAGCAGCAGCGCCAGCATCGCCTCAGAACGGGACGCCCCCGCCGGCGTCCCAGGCTGCGAGGTCGATCAGCCGCGCCTCGGGCATCGACGCCGGCGCCGTCATCACGCACGTGTGACCGCCGCGCTCCCACGTCACGACGCGCCGCGCGCCCTGGCGCGCCACCCAGAACTCGGTGCCGCGCACGGCGACCGTCCGCGCGCCGTCGGGGGCGCCGATCGGATCGCCGCCGACGATCGTGTACGCGAGGCGCCCGGCGCCGGGGCGGTCGTAGAAGACCGTGGTCGCAGGACGGCCGGCGAGCTCGTCGCGCCGGGCGCCGGCCGCGCGCCAGCGGAACGCCCGGTCCCACTCGGGGAACGGCACGCCCTGGACGGCGGCGCCCAGGAGCACCGGGCGGGCCGGGTCCGGCTGCGGCGCCGGCAGCGACGGGCCGCGAGCGGCCAGGGCCGAGGCCGCGGCGACGCTCGGGGCCGACGGCCCGAGGACCGAGACGACCGCGACCGTCGCCGCGGCCGCGAGCGCGGCCATCACGCCCCCCAGCGCGAGCCGGCGGCGGCGCGGCCGGCGGCGTGCGGCGGGCTGCTGCGCGGCGATGCGCTCGCGCAGCCCCGGCGGCGCCTGCGTCCGGGCCATCGCCGCCGCGACGATCGCGCGGCCCTGCTCGGCCAGCTCGAGATCGCGCGGGTCCAGCGGCGTGGTGTCGTCGGTTCGGCCCATCGGTTGCCCTAGAGGACGCCTTCGCGCCCCGGTTCCATCCCGCGAGCGACCTGCGCGCGGGCGCGATACAGGCGGCTGGTGATCGTCGCCTCCTTCGTGCCGAGCGCCGCGGCCGCCTCGGCGTAGGACAGCCCCATCACGTCGACGGCGACGAGCGCGTCGCGGAAGACCTCCGGCAGCGCCGCGATCTCGTCGAAGACCTGCCGCGCCCGGAACGCCGCCTCGGGCCGCGAGGCGACGCTCTGGTCGGCCGGCTCGAAGCGGTCGGGCATCGGCGTGGTCGCCGGGCGCCGGCGCTCGCTGCGATGACGGCTCACGAACGTGTTGCGCAGGACCTGGAGCAGATAGCCGGCGTCGTCGTCGTTGCGCACGCGGCGCGGCTTGGCCAGCACGCGGGCGAACGTCTCCTGGACGAGATCCTCGGCGTCCTCGCGCGAGCCGCACATCGCCCACGCCGCCCGGAACAGGCGATCGACGTGATCGCCGAGGGCGGCCGGGTCGAGCACGCGAGCTTCGCTCCTCACCAGGGGCTCAGCATAGAAGCGCGGCGCGCGCGCTGCCGAGGGGACATCCGTCCGCCGCGTGGTCGTTGACGTTGTCAACCGTTTACCGCTGTAAGTACCATTGGCGCGATGCCGTCCTCCTCTGCCACCCGCCGCCGGATGTCGCCGGCCAGCGAGGCCTGGGCGCTCATGCACGAGCTGTTCCACGCGTCGCGGCGCCGTTTCCTCGCGGTCGCGTCCGAGTTCGAGCTCTCGCCGCCCCAGGTCCGCGCGCTCGCCATGCTCGACCCGGAGCGGCCGGTGCCGATGAGCGAGCTCGCCGGGGCGCTGCACTGCGACAACTCGAACGTCACCGGCATCGTCGACCGGCTCGAGGATCGCGGCCTCGTCGAGCGGCGCAGCGCGACGCACGACCGCCGGGTGAAGATGCTCGCCGTGACGGTCCGTGGCGCCGAGCTGCGCGAGCGCCTGGCCGAGCGCCTGGAGCAGGCGCCGGAGCCGCTCGCGCGCCTGTCGGCCGAGGACCAGCAGGCCCTGCGCGACATCATGCGCCGCGCGCTCGAGCAGGACTGAGCCGCCGACCGCTACGCGGGCGGAGCCCAGCCGGCCGCGGCGAGCGGTCGCGCCGGCGAGCCGACGTACGCCGCCGTCGGGCGGATCAGCCGGCCCTCGCGCTTCTGCTCGAGGATGTGCGCCGACCAGCCGGCCATCCGCGCGCACGTGAACATGCTCGCGAAGAGCTCGGGCGGGACGTCGGCGAGGTCGAGGATCACGGCCGACCAGAACTCCACGTTCGTCGCCAGGACGCGGTCGGGCCTGCGCGCGGCGAGCTCGGCGAGCGCCGCGCGCTCGAGCTCCTCGGCGACCTCGAACCGGCGCGAGCCGAGCTCGCGCGCGGTCCGGCGCAGGACGCGGGCGCGCGGATCCTCGGCGCGGTAGATGCGGTGGCCGAAGCCCATGAGCCGCTCGCCGCGGTCGAGGGCATCGCGCACCCAGCGGTCCGCGTCGCCGGTGCGCTCGACCTCGTCGAGCATCGCCAGCACGCGCGAGGGCGCGCCGCCGTGCAGCGGCCCGCTGAGGGCGCCGACCCCCGCCGACAGCGCCGCGGCGACGTCCGCGCCGGTGGAGGCGACGACGCGCGCGGTGAACGTCGAGGCGTTCATGCCGTGCTCGGCGGCGCTGACCCAGTAGGCGTCGAGCGCCTTGGCGTGGCGCGGGTCCGCCTCGCCGCGCCAGCGCAGCAGGAAGCGCTCGGCGAGCGTTCGCGCCGTGGCGACGTCGCCGTGGGCCACCATCGGCCGGTCGACGCCGCGCGCGGACTGCGCGACGAAGGACATCGCCATGACCGACGCGAGGTTGAGCGCGTCGCGCGCCTCCTCGTCGGAGCTGTCGATGAGCGGGCGGAGACCGCACTCGGGGGCGAGCATGGCGAGCGCCGCCTGCACGTCGACGCGCGGGTCGCCGGTGCGCACCGGGAGCGGGCGCGCCTCGGTGGGCTGCAGGCCCGGCGCGAACGTCCCGTCGACGAGCAGGCCCCACACGTTCTCGTACGGCACGGCGCCGACGAGGTCCTCGATGTCCACGCCGCGGTAGCGCAGCGCGCCCCCCTCGCGGTCGGGCTCGGCGATCTGCGTCGCGAACGCGACGACGCCCTCGAGGCCGGACTGCACGGTGGGCGGGATGGCGGTTGTCGTCAAGTCATCTCCAGGGGTCGAAGCTCGGCCAGGATTCGCTCGCGCTCGGCCAGGCGCGCGTCCTCGTCCCCCTCGAGGGGACGCAGGACCCATACGGCGACGAGCGGCGCGACGGCGAGGAGGGCGAAGGCGCCCGTCCACGACGTCGCGTCGACCAGCGCCCCGAATGCCGACGGCGCGAGCGCGCCGCCGACGGCGATCATCGTGTTCTGAAAGCTCATGGCGGTACCGGCCTGCGCGCGCCCGGAGATCTCGGCGGCGGCGGTGAACGCCAGGCCGTTCCAGGTCATCGTCGACACCGCGGCGCAGACCAGCACCGGGTACAGGAGCACCGAGGGCGCGGTGACGAGCGCGGCGACGAGGGCGAGCAGCACGAAGTTGCGGCCGGCGATCCGGCGCATCGGCGCGATCCGCAGGCCCTCGCGATCCGACCGCCGCCCGGCGACGATGCGCGCGCCGGCGCCGATGAGCTGGACGGCGGCGAGCCACGCCGCGGCGGCGGCCGCCGACAGCCCGCGCGCGTCGTGCAGGAAGAGCACGATGAAGCCGAGCATCGACGCCTGCGCGGCGACGAGGAGCGCGCCGCCGGCGCCGAGGCGCCACAGGCGCCGGTCGCGCATCGGCGGCGGCGCCGGGATGACCGGCCGCGGCCGCGCCGGCACGGGCGCGTCGCGCATGAGGCACAGCGCCGCGAGCGCCGCCGTGAGGCTCAGGCCGGCGAGGACGAGGAAGGCGGCGCGCAGGCCGTCGGCGCCGGCGATGTGCGGCAGGAAGAGCGAGGCGGCGGCGCCGCCCAGCGGAAGCGCCATCTGGCGGATGCCGAGGGCGAAGCCGCGCTCGTCGCGCTCGAACCAGCCCATCACGGCCCGGCCGCTGGCGCCGGTGGCGCTCGAGCCGAGCATGCCCGCCGCGAGCAGGCCGATGAGCAGCACGGCGTAGCTCGGCGCGTACGCGGCGCCGACCAGGGCGACGGCCGTGCCGGCGAGCCCGGCCGTCATGACCGGGCGCTCGCCGATCCGGTCGGTGAGCATGCCCCACGGCACGAGGGTGAGCATCACGCCCACCGCGACGGCGGCGAAGGCGAGGCCGACCTGGGGCAGCGAGAGATCGTAGGCGGAGCGCAGCTCGGGGCCGAGCGCCGGCAGGCCCATGCGCAGCGTGGCGAAGGCCCCGGCGCCGCCGGCCCCCACGCCGAGGACCACCCAGCGGTAGCGCGACGTCACGCGGCGCTCCGCGCCCGCGCGCGGTGGCGGCGCGCCTTGGCCTCGTTGCCGCACGTGCGCATGGAGCACCAGCGCCGTGCGCCGGCCGGCGAGCGGTCGTAGAAGCGCGCGCTGCACGTCTCCGACGCGCAGATGCGGATGCGGTCGCGCTCGGGCTCCCGACCGAGCATGTGGGCCGCGTCGAGCGCGATCGCGCCCAGCGCGCGCCGCGGCGCGTCGTCGGTCAGCGCGACCTCGGCGAGCAGCGGAGCGTCGCCGCCCGCCTCGAGCCGCAGGGTCGGGCGGGTCTGCGCGCGCGCGAGCCAGCCGTCGATGAGCGCGACCGCGGCGGACGGCGCCGGCGCGCCGTCGATCGCGGCGGTCGCGCACGCGTCGATCGCCTCGCGCAGCGTTCGCGCCTCGTCGAGGACCTCGGGCGAGACGGGGACCGGCTCGGGCAGGAGCTCGGCCCGGACGAGCCAGAGTGCGAGATCCCCGGGCGTGACGAGCGTCTCGACGCGCCGGCGCCAGCGCTCGCGCAGGGTGTTGACCAGGTCCGTCGCGGGGCGCCCGCCGAGCCAGTACCACCATGACTCCCCCGAGGCCAGCGGAAGCTCGAGGCGGTCGGGGAGGTCGTGGACCGGCTGCATAACCGCATACTATCAGTCAACTGGTTACGCGCACCGGCGGCGGGCCGCCGTGGCGAGGGTAGGCTCCGGCGGCCATGGCCGACTCCCCGGACCTTCTGTCCCGCCCGGCGCTCGAGCTCGCCGGCCTCGTGCGCGCCGGCGAGCTCGGCGCCCGTGAGCTCGTCGCCGCGTCGCTGGATCGCATCGACGCGCGCAACCCGGAGCTCAACGCGTTCGTCGACGTCTTCCACGAGGAGGCCCTCGCGGCCGCCGACGCGGTGCATCCCGGCGACGCGCGCCCGTTCGCCGGCGTGCCGATCGCCGTCAAGAACAACCGCGCGATGGCCGGCCACCGCCTGACGCAGGGCGCGGAGCTCATGGGCGACTGGCGGGCGACCTACGACCACAACGTCGTGCAGCGCCTGCGGGCCGCGGGGTTCATCGTCGTCGGGACGACCACGCTGCCGGAGTGGGGCGTCCTGCCGTGGACGTACACGAAGCGCTTCGGCGCGACGCGCAACCCGTGGGACCCGGCGCGCACGTCGGGCGGCTCGTCGGGCGGCTCGGGGGCGGCCGTCGCGGCGGGCATGGTGCCGATCGCCCACGCCAACGACGGCGGCGGCTCCACGCGGATTCCCGCAGCGTGCTGCGGCCTCGTCGGCCTCAAGCCGCAGCGCAACCGCATCTCCCTGCATCCGGAGGTCGGCCAGAGCTTCCTCGGCGTGGACGGGGTGCTCACGCGCACGGTCGCCGACACGGCGGCGGCGCTCGACGCCCTCGCCGGCCCCATGGTCGGCGACGCCGCGTGGGCCCCACCGCCACCGGAGCCGTTCGCCACCACGGCGGCGCGCGAGCCGGGCCGCCTGCGCGTGGCGGTCACCGTCCGCCCGCCGATCGACGCGGACGTCGAGCCCGCGCGGGCCCAGGCCGCGCGCGACGCCGGGGCGCTGCTCGCCTCGCTCGGCCACGACGTCGAGGAGGCCGACCCGCCGTGGAGCATGCCGGGGCTCGCCGAGGCGTTCACGGCGCTCTTCGCCCCGCTCGTGATGCTCCAGGCCGCCCAGGCGCGCATGCTCTCCGACGGCCGACCGCCGACCGCCGAGCAGATGGAGCCGGTGAGCTGGGCGCTGTGGCAGCTCGTGAGCGGGATGTCGTCGCTCGACGGCCACCTGGCGTCCACGCGCCTGGAGATCTTCGCCCGCGGCCTGCTGCGGTGGATGGACAGCTACGACGTGATCGTCGCGCCGAGCCTGGCGGAGGCGCCCGTCCTCCTCGAGACGGTCCACTGGCGCACCGACGACCCGCTGGGCCTCTTCGCCCGCTCGGGCGCCTTCACCCCGTTCACCGCGGTGGCCAACGTGACGGGCCAGCCCGCGGTCTCCCTGCCGCTCTACGAGCACGACGGCCTGCCGGTCGGCGCGCAGCTCTTCGGCCGTCCGGCGCAGGAGGGCGCGCTCCTCGCGGTGGCCGCGCTCCTGGAGGCCGCGCTGCCGTGGGCGGCCCGCCGGCCGGCCCTCGCCTGACCGGCAAGGAGAATCCCGCCCCGATTTCATATGCTTGCGCCATGGCCTACGTGATCGCAGAGCCCTGCATCGGCACCAAGGACAACTCGTGCGTCGAGGTCTGTCCGGTGGACTGCATCCACCCCACTCCGGACGAGCCCGACTACGACAAGGTCGAGCAGCTCTACATCGATCCCGAGGAATGCATCGACTGCGATGCGTGCGTGGAGGCCTGCCCCGTGGACGCCTGCTTCGCCGAGGACCAGCTGCCCGAGGAGTGGCAGAAGTTCGCGCAGGTCAACGCGGAGTACTTCACCTCGCGCTAGGCCCGGGCGCCCACCGCGGCGCCCGCGATCGCCGGCTCCGCCGGTCCCATGGAACTCCACGACGGCCGCCCCCGCCGCACGGATCGGCGGGCCGATCCGGCGCGGCGGCGGACCATCGGGATCAAATCTCGTCAAACCCGATCGGGTATGCCTAGACTCGCGGTCGTCCGTATCCGAGAACAGGAGAACGCGATGAGCGTCACCGACGAGTTGCTGACCAATGCCGAGCAGTACGCGTCGAGCTTCGACAAGGGCGACCTGCCCATGCCGCCCGGCCGCAAGCTGGCCGTCGTCGCCTGCATGGACGCGCGCCTCATCCCGACGCGCGTCCTCGGCCTGAACGAGGGCGACGCCCACGTGATCCGCAACGCGGGCGGCGTCGTCACCGACGACACGATCCGCTCGCTGGCCATCTCGCAGCGACTCCTCGGGACCGAGGAGATCATCCTCATCCACCACACCGACTGCGGGATGCTCACGTTCAACGACGACGACTTCAAGCGGACGATCCAGGACGAGATCGGCCACAAGCCGGAGTGGGCGACCGAGGCCTTCTCCAACGTCGAGGACGACGTGCGCCAGTCGCTGAACCGCGTGAAGGCGAGCCCGTTCATCCCGCACAAGAACGTGCGCGGGTTCGTCTACGAGGTCGAAACCGGGAACCTGCGCGAGGTCAGCTGAGGGACGCCGGGGTCAGGCGGCGGCCGGCTCGTCGAGCGGCCGCCCGTTGACCACCAGCGCGACGTCGATGTTCCCGCGCGTCGCGTTGGAGTACGGGCAGACGGCGTGCGCCGCGCGCACGATCTCCGCCGCCTCCTCGCCGTCGCTGCCCGGGAGGACGACGTCGAGCTCGACGGCCAGCGCGAACGTCCGCTCCGGACCGGCGACGAGCGAGACCTTGGCGTCGATGCGCGCGTCGTCGGCGTTCCCGTCCCGCCGGCGGGCGACGGTCTTCAGCGCGGACTCGAAACACGCCGCATAGCCGGCGGCGAAGAGCTGCTCGGGGTTCGTGCCGCCGCCCTCCCCGCCGAGGTCCTTCGGCGTGCGGAGCTGAACGTCGAGCGCGCCGTCCGAGCTGCGCGCGTGGCCCTCGTCGCGGCCGCCCGTGACGGTCGCCTCGGCGGTGTAGAGCTTCTTCATGCCCGTCAGCCCGCCATCGGCAGCGACATGCCCAGGGGCGCGGGCGCCGGTGCGTCGTCGGCGGGCGAGGCGCTCACCATCTGCAGGATCGGCAGCTCGAGCGGGAACAGGGCGATCAGGCCGCGCGCGGCCTGGTGGATGGCCTGCGACGCCGGGTCGTCCGGATCGTTGAAGACCAGCGGGAGGCCGTTGTCGGCCTGCTCGCGCAGCGGCATCGTCAGCGGGACCTTGCCGAGCAGCGGGACGTCGAGCTCGTCGGCCAGCGCCTGGCCGCCGCCCTCGCCGAACAGCGCGTAGCGCTCGCCCGAGGGCGTCACGAAGCCGGCCATGTTCTCGATCACGCCGCCGAGCTCGAGGTTGACCTTGTGCGCCATCTCGGCCGCGCGGCGCGCGACCTTCTGCGCGACCGGCTGGGGCGTGGTGACGAGGATGAACTTCGACTGCGGCAGGAGCTGAGCGAGCGTCAT
>JAXDHC010000520.1:0-6490 GCA_034664705.1 Solirubrobacteraceae bacterium | reverse complement strand
CGCTGCGCTGCCGGTGAGCCCGCGGGCGCGTAGCGCGTAGAGTCGGCGCTGCCCGATGCGCCGCCTGCCCTCCGTCAAGCCCGCCCCGATCATCGCGGGCGTCGTCGTGCTCGCCGTGCTCTGGCTCGTGCGGCCCCTCTGGCACGGCCTGGCGATGTTCTTCTGGACCGGGCCGATCATCTGGCTGCCGCCGATCCTCCTGCTCGCGCTCGGCGCCGTCCTGCTGCGCCGCGCGCAGCGCAGCTGGAACACGCTCGAGGACCTGCGCAGCGGCGTGCGCCCGCCGGCCTTCCTCTTCGCCTTCCCGGTGCTGGCGTTCTTCACCTTCATCGTCTGCGCCGGCATCTCGGGGCCGCTCGTCGGGCGCGCGCTCGTCAACAACACGAACTACGAGGCGATCCCCGGCCTGCCCGCCGGCGGCAAGGTCCGCCTCGTGCCCCGCGAGGTCGCCGAGGTCAACGCGTCGAGCGCCTTCAACTCCCCGACCGAAACGCTGACGAACTTCCGCATCGTCAACACCGACAAGGGGCTCGTCTGGACCGCGCTGCGCACCCCGCAGGGCGCGTTTCGCATCTTCTCCAAGAAGAGCCAGGGCATCGTCGAGCTGCCCGCCGAGCAGACCGCGCGCTCGCTGAAATACGTCGACGCCGAGCTGAAGTACGCGCCCGGCCTGCAGATCACCGACAACCTGCGCTGGCGGCTGCTGAAGGAGCGCTTCCTCATCAGCCTCGAGGAGCCGGTGGGAATCGAGACCCCGCAGGGCGCGCGGATCATCGTCCCCTACCTGGAGTACAAGGGCTGGCTCATCCGGCGGCCGGTGCTCGGCGGCGTCTTCGTCGTCGCGCCCGACGGGACGATCGAGGACCTCGAGCCCGAGGAGGCGGCCAAGCGTCCCGAGCTCGTGGCGACCGGCCGGATCTTCCCCGACACCCAGGCGCGCCGGATCCAGGACGCCTACCAGTACAACCGGGGCCTGTGGAACGCGTGGTTCGTCCACGAGAACCAGACGCGCATCACCGACACCGAGGTCAACCGCCAGCCCTACCTGGTCGACTTCGGCGGGACGCTCGGACCCCAGTGGGTCACGGTGGCCGAGCCCTACGGACGCGCGTTCGCCGCGAGCGCGGTGTTCCTCACCGATGCCGTCACCGGCCACACGCGGATCTGGCGCGTTCCACGCGAGCGCTCGCTGAGCGGCAACCGCCGCGCGATCCAGGCGGTGCGCGCCGTCTCCATCCCCGGCATCGACTTCGGCGACGGGACGCCCGGCTCGGGCAACTTCCGGGTCGTCGAGCCGCGGCCCGTGTTCGTCCGCAACCGCCTCGTCTACGTCACGTCGATCATCCCGAACAGCGCGAACGCGGTCTCCAAGACGGTCGTCGTCGATGCCGAGACGAACAAGCTCGTCGCGATCTTCGACAACGACCGCGACCCGCAGGCGGAGGAGAAGACGCGGCGCTACCTCGCCACGGGCGAGGTGCCCAGCGACGCCGCGGCGCCGGGCGCCGACGCCCAGCCCGCCGCCGGCGAGCCCGCGCCCTCGAGCGGGAGCGGCACGGGAACCGGCACCGGCACGACCGGCGCCGGCACGACGGGCGCGCCGACCGGCGACGCGCGCGACGTCCAGCGCCGCCTCGACGACGTGATCCGCCGCCAGCGCGAGCTCCTGCGCGAGGTCGAGCAGCTGCGCGAGGCCGTCCGCCGCCGCGAGGGCGGCTGAGCGCCACCTCGTGGCGCGCGAGGCCTGCGAGCGCATAGGCTCGCGGGCGTGGCGGCGCCCCCCATCCTGCTGATCGGTGCCGGGGACCTCGCCGACGAGGTCCGCCAGGCCCTCGACGCGCTCGACGCCGACGTCGTGCGGCTCGTGCGCCCGACCGAGCGCGAGGTCGAGGAGGTCTTCGAGCGCGGGCCGGTCGCGCGCACGGTCGTGGTCGCGCGCGACGACGCCTTCGCGCTGCGGATGGCGCTCATGGTGCGACACGTCTCGGCGGACGTCGAGCTCATCGTCACGCTGTTCGATCCGACGACGGCGGAGCAGCTGACGAGCCAGATCGAGCGGTGCACGATCACCTCGATGGCGGACATCGTCGCGCCCGCGCTCGCCGGCCCCTGCCTGGACGAGACGCTCGGCGCCGTGCGCATCGAGGACGGCGCGCCCGTCGGGCTGCGCACCGACGGCGACACGGTGCACGAGACGACCGTCGACGTCCCCAGCCGGCGCCGCGTCCGCGCGCTGCTGCGCGCCGTGCTCACGCCCTACGACAAGAGCGCCGGGCTCATGTTCTTCGGCGCCATCGGCCTCGGCATCGTCCTGTTCGTCGAGACGGCCGGCGGCGTGATCGTCCTCGGCCAGAGCGTCGTGGACTCGTTCTACGGCTCGACGAAGACGCTCGTCACCGTCGACCCGAACGACAAGGTCTCGGGCGGCCCCGGCTGGTTCAAGGTCTTCATCTCGCTCACGATGCTGCTGGCGCTCGTCTTCGAGGCGTTCTTCACCGCCGGCCTCGTCAACCGGCTGATCGGCCGGCGGCTCACCGGCCTCATCGGCCGGCGCGCCGTGCCGCGACGGGACCACGTCGTGGTCGTCGGGATCGGACAGGTCGGCCTGCGCCTCTGCTTCCTGCTGCAGCGCTGCGGCATCGGGGTCGTCGCCGTGGACGACCGGGAGGAGGGCGAGAACGTCGGGATCGCGCGCGAGGCGGGGGTGCCGGTGGTCATCGGCCGCGGCGCGGACCCGTCGCTGCTGCGCCGCCTGTCGCTGGAGCAGGCGTGCGCGCTCGCGGCCGTGACCGACGACGATCTCGAGAACGTCTCCATCGCGATGGCGGCGCTTGCCGTCCGCCCCGACCTGCGCGTAGTGCTGCGCGTCGGCGACGGCCGGCTGGCGAACGAGACCCGGTCGCTGTTCCGCATCGGGATCGTGCGCGACGTCCACCGGATCGCGGCGGCGCTCATCGCGGCGAAGGCCACCGGGTCGAGCGCCTCGCACGTGATCTGCCGCGAGAACGAGGCCCACCTCGTCCACGAGGACGGGCGCGTCGAGGAGGCGGCGATCGCCGCCGCGGCCTGACGCGGCGTCACGCCAGCCGCTCCTCCAGCCACTCGGCCAGCGGGCCGTCGGCGACGTCGAGGAGGCGCGGCTCCACCGTGTTGCCGGCCGCGACGAGCAGCTCGGCCGTCGCCACGTAGTCCCGGCCCGGCAGCCCGTGGTGCTGCGAGCCGAGCGCGGCGACGGCGAGCGGCGTGTCGAACTCGGCGTCGGTGAGCGCGTGCGGGCTCGCCCCGCGGTCCAGCAGCCGGCGCACGAGCTCCGGGCTCCCCACCCACGCGGCGTGGGCGACGAGCGGCCCGTCGGGCGAGCCGCCGACGACCCCGCGGAAGTCCGGGCCGACCACGTCGACGACGACGTCGAGGTGCGCGCGCAGCGCCGCGAGGATGATGACCTCCTGCGCGTCTGGGTCGAGCGTCCCGGGCAGCGGCGCGGCCGGGCGCTCGCCGCGGGCGATCGCCGCGACCGCGAGGTCCTCGGCCGCCACGTCGGTCGCCGCCCCCAGGACGGCGAGCACGGCCGCGTGCTCGTCGAGGCCGCGCAGCGCGGCATGCTGGTACGGCGTGCGCAGCGGCACCGCGCCGCGCCAGGACTCGCCGCCGGAGCGGTCCACGTCGGCGCCGCGCTCGGCGAGCAGGCGCAGCACGTCCGGCCCGCGCCCGCGCCGGACGGCATGGGCGACGAGCGCGCCCTCGTTCGGGTCGGCCCCGGCGTCGAGCAGCAGCCGCACGTGCTCGATCCGGTCCTCGTCGAGCGCGTGCGCCAGCGCGTGCGTCCCCGCCGGCCGGGCGCCGTGCTCGAGCAGGGCGCGCAGGCAGGCCGGGCTCGGCGCCTCGGTGGCGTGGTACAGGGACTCGCCGTCGTCCGGGTCGGCGCCCGCCTCCAGCAGGACGCGCGTGAGCTCGGGCTCGTGGACGACGCCGGCGGCCCCGTACAGCGCCGACATCCGGCCGTACTCGTTGACGTAGGACGCGTTCGGGTCCGCGCCGCGCGCGAGCAGATCGCGGGCGAGGGCGACCGGCGCGAAGCTGGAGTGGGCCACGTAGAGGATCGGCGCCCAGCCGCGCGGGCCGCCGGGCCGGGACGGGTCGCCCGACCAGCCGCGTCCGAGGACCAGCCGCGCCCATGGGTCGCGCTCGATCTCGGGGCGGGCGGCGAGCATCGCGCTGGCCCGGGCGCGGCGGCCGTCCGTCGCGGCGCGGACGAACGCGTCGGCGCTGGTCTCGATGGCGGCGACGAGCGCGGGCCAGCTCGGGTATCCGTGCTCGCGGGCGAGCACGAGCTGGGCGCGGGCGAGGATCGGCTCGCGCCCGGCGAGGCGGGCGAGCGCGCCGGGATCGCGGGCGCGCGCGGCGCGGACGAGCTCCTTGGCCTGCGTGCGCAGCTGCTCGAGGTTCATCGCGGGACTCCCTCCGTTCGGCGCCCGCGTCCGCGGTGGCGGGCTGGAGAGAAGACCGGGATGGCCGTCGGCATTCGCGTCGTCGAGGTGGGCTCTGCCCTTCCCGCGGACCGGGTGCGCCCTCGCACGCCGGCCGATCCTACCCGCCCACCGACCCGCCGTGCCCTACCTTCGAGAGGGGTGACCGCCGTCTCCGCACCCGTGCCCGGCCGCTCGCGCCGCCGGCCGCCGCGCGCCGTCGTCGCGGCCGGCGTGGCCGTGCTCGTGGTCCTGCTCGCCGTCGGCGGCGTGATGCTCGGGCTGCGCATCGCCAGCCCGGGCGAGTACGACACCCAGCTGGGACGCGTCTCGGTCCGCGTGACGCCCGCCGCGCACGGCCAGGTCGAGGCCTATGTGCCGCTCGCCGACTGGGGCGTGCGGGCGCGCGCGTTCTCGGCGCCCATGAAGCTCCACGTCGAGCCGCGGACCGTCGATCGCGACGTGGTCCTGCGCGCGGCCGGCGGCGAGGACGAGCCGGTCCGCGCCGCCGAGGCCGATCTCCGCACGGCGGTGCACCGGACCGTCCTGCGCACGCTGCGCTTCGCGCTCGGCGGCGCCGGGCTGCTCGCCGTCATGCTCGGGCTCACGCTCGCCGCGTTCGGCATGCGGCGCCGGCTCGTGCTCGTGGCGGCGCCGCTGAGCGTGCTCGCCGTCGCCGCGCTCATCTGCGGCGTGACGATCTGGCGCGCGCAGGCGACCTTCGACGACGGCGCGCTCGAGCGGCCGACCTTCTACGCGCGCGGCGCCGAGCTCGTCCAGCTCCTCGACGCCGCCGCCAACGCCCGCGACGCGGGCGACGGCTACACGACGAAGGTCCAGGGCGCGGTGCGCGGCTTCGCCTCGCTGCTGGCCGACCCGACGGCCGGGCGCCTCGACCAGTCGCGGCGCGCGCTCCTCGCCTCCGATCTGCACAACAACCGCCTGACGCTCGACTCGCTGAGCGACTACGCGCGCGACAAGCCCGTGTTCTTCGTCGGCGACTTCGGCAACACGGGCAGCCGCAGCGAGGCCGCCCTGCTCGCGGGTGGCGTCGCGCGCCTCGGGCGGCAGGTCGTCGCCGTGTCCGGCAACCACGACTCGACGCTCTTCATGCGCGCCCTCGCCCGCCGCGGTGTCACCGTGCTCACCCGCGACGGCGTGCTGCGCGCCGACGGCGGCCACGGCGCCCAGGACGTCGAGGTGGCCGGGCTGCGCGTCGCCGGCTTCGACGACCCGCGCGAGTGGCACGGCGACGACCCGGGCAACCCGCGCCGCATCTTCTCCTTCTCCGAGCTGCCCGATCCCGAGCAGGCCGAGATGCGCGCGCAGCGCGAGCTGCTGGGCTGGTACGACGGGTTGCGCCGGCGCCCCGACATCGTCCTCGTGCACCAGAACGGCCTCGCGCAGTGGCTCGCGCGCACGCTCCACGAGCGCGGCGACCGGCGCCCGCTCACGATCCTCACCGGCCACGACCATGCCCAGCACGTCGACAGCTACGGGCCGGTCACGGTCGTCGACGCCGGCACGGTCGGCGCGAGCGGCCTCTACGGCGTGGGCCGCGACTCGGTGGGCCTCGGCGACCTGCACTTCACCGCGGGCGGCGACCTGCAGGCCGCCGACCTCGTCGCCGTCGAGCCCGTCTCCGGCGCCGCGCAGGCCCAGCGCGTCGTCATCGGGCCGTGCACGGAGGAGGCCGGCGTGTGCCGGCGCTTCCCCGAGCCCGACGCGCCCGCGCGGTCGGAGCCCCCGACGCGCTGAGCGGCTCTGCCTAGTCGTCCTGGCCGGACGAGACGACGTCGCCGGTGGCGGCGTCGACCTTGACGTCGGAGCCGCCGACGTCCACGTTCCAGACCAGCCGGCCGGCCGCGTGCTCCAGGTCCACCTCGTCGAGCGCCCCGGACGCCGCGCCCTGCGCCGCCGCGATCGCCTGGGCCTCGGAGACCTTGGCCTGCGGGAGCAGGTCCGTGCCGTCGTCCAGCCGCGACGCCGAGCCGCGGCCGGTGGCCCCGCTGGCGACCGCGACG
>JAXDHC010000519.1:0-3389 GCA_034664705.1 Solirubrobacteraceae bacterium | reverse complement strand
TCCGCCCGAAGTGCTCGCGGTCGGGGAAGACGTCGTCCTGCAGCGGCAGGAACGCGCCGCCGGAGTCGACGAGGTACACGCACGGCAGCCGGTTCTCCGCGGCGATCCGCTGTGCGCGCAGGTGCTTCTTCACCGTGACGGGGTAGTAGGTGCCGCCCTTCACGGTCGCGTCGTTGGCGACGACCATGCAGTGGCGGCCCTCGATGCGCCCGACGCCGGTCACGATCCCGCCGGCCGGCACGTCGTCGTCGTAGAGGTCCCACGCCGCGAGCGGCGAGAGCTCGAGGAACGGCGAGCCGGGATCGAGCAGCCGGTCGATGCGGTCGCGGACCAGGAGCTTGCCGCGGTCGACGTGGCGGGCGCGGGCCTTCTCGTCGCCCCCGCGGCGGACGACCGCGAGGCGCTCGCGCAGCTCGGCCGCGAGCTCGGCCATCGGCGGCCGGGCGCCGGCGCGGGCGTTCGTCGTCGGGCGGGCCACGTCCGTCATGGGCGCGATCTTCGCACGCCCGCGGGGTAGCCCTCCCTCCATGGACGACCTCGGCGCCCCGATGGCGTACCTCACGATCGAGAAGGACCTGCCGGTCGTCGCGAGCGACGGCGCCCGGATCGGCAAGGTCGAGCACGTCCTGGCCGAGGACGACGCCGACATCTTCGAGGGGCTGGTCATCGACACGCGTCTCGGCCCCGGCGGCCACCGCTTCGTCGACGCCCCGCAGATCGCGGAGATCCGCGAGGGCGGCATCGTGCTCGCCCTCGACGCCGCCGCGGCGGAGCGCCTGCCGGAGCCGGGCGAGAACCCGGCGGCGATGAGCGCCGATCCCGACGACACCGCAGAGGGCGAGCTCCAGCGCAAGCTGCGCCGCGCCTGGGACCGCATCTCGGGCAACGTCTGAACCTCCGGCGACGCGCCTAGGATCTCGGCCGGTGGCCACCGCCGCGGCGCCCCAGCCCCAGCCCCAGCCCGAGCTCGCGCTCAGCGCCGACGAGGCGCGGCGCATCGCCCTCCGCGCGCAGGGCCTGCTCGGCGCGCCCGACCGCCGGGGCGGCGTCCCCGCGATGCTGCGCGCGCTCGGTGCCGTGCAGCTCGACACGATCTCGGTGCTCGCCCGCTCGCACGAGCTCGTCGCGTACGCGCGGCTCGGCGCGGTCGGCCGCGAGGCGGTCGAGCGCGCGTATTGGGGGACCCACCCGCCGACCCACCCGCCGACCCACCCGCCGACCCGCCCGCCGGCGGCGTTCGAGTACTGGTCGCACGCGGCGTGCCTCCTGCCCGTCGAGGAGTGGCCGTGGTTCGCGTTCCGCCGCCGGGCGTTCCGGGCGCGCGGCCTGCGCGGGCACGACGTCCCGCACGACGCGCTCGACGGCATCCTCGCCCGCCTGCGCGCCGAGGGGCCGCTCACGACGAAGGAGCTCGGCGGCGCGAAGGCCGGCGGCGAGTGGTGGGACTGGTCGGAGGCGAAGGTCGCGGTCGAGTGGCTCCTCGACATCGGCGAGGTGGTGTGCGTAGAGCGCCGCGGCTGGCGGCGCGTGTACGACCTGCCCGAGCGCGCGATCCCGGCCGCGCTCCTCGCCCAGGACCCCGACGACGCGGCGTGCCTGGCGCGCCTCGTCGCCCAGGCCGGCCGGGCCCTCGGCGTCGCCACGCGGGCCGACCTCGCCGACTACCACCGGCTCAAGGGCGAGCAGGTCGCGTCGGTCATCGAGGCGAGCGGCCTCGTGCCGGTGACCGTCGAGCGGTGGGGCGCTCCGGCGTGGGCCGATCCCGCCGCGCTCGCCGCGCCGCCGCGCGGGCGCCATCGCACGACGCTCCTCTCGCCGTTCGACTCGCTCGTGTGGGACCGCCCGCGGACGAAGCGCGTCTTCGGCTTCGAGCACCGCCTCGAGGCCTACGTGCCCGCGCCGAAGCGCGAGCACGGCTACTTCGCGATGCCGCTGCTCACCGGCGGACGGCTCGTCGGCCGCGTCGACCCCAAGCGCGAGGGCACGACGCTGCACGCGCCGCGCGTCTCGCTGCGCCCGCGGGCGGTCGACGCGATGGCCGCCGCGCTGCGCGAGGCGGCGCAGTGGGTCGGCTGCGACGCCGTCGCCGTGGGGCAGGTCGACCCGCCGCAGGCGGCGCCGGCGCTGCGCGCGGCGCTCGACGGCTGAGGCGCGCGGTCGCGGCTCGCGCGGGGCGCCCCGCCCGGGCGCCACCGGACCGCGCCGGTGCGCCGCGTCCCGACCCCGGTGGTAGCGTCGCGCGGACCTTCTGAGGAGGAGGAGCTGATGGCCACGGCCACGGGTGACGAGCAGCGGTCGGGCGGGCTGCGCCGCGAGCTGCGCTTCTGGGAGGCGATCGCGCTGTCGATCGCCATCATGGCGCCGACCGCCGCCATGGCGCTGAACGGCACGGTGCCGGCGCAGCTCGTCGGCCAGGCGGTCCCGCTGGCGTTCATCTTCGCGACGGTCGGCGTGGTCTTCGTCTCCTACGCCTTCATCCGGCTGTCGCAGAACTTCAGCCATGCCGGCTCGGTGTACGCCTTCTCGGGCGCGACGCTCGGGCCGCGCGCCGGCTTCTTCGCCGGGTGGGCGCTGTTCGGCACGTACCTCGCGTTCACGGCCGCCTCGACGGCCGAGGTGGGGCTCTTCGGGCAGGCGTTCTTCGGCGGCACGGGGATCTGGGCCGACGCCGAGTGGCTCGTGATCGCGCTGCTCGCCGGGGTCGGCATCGCGCTGCTGGCCTTCGGCGACATCCGCGTCGCGACGCGCTCGCTGCTCGGCATGGAGGGCATCTCGGTCGCCCTCATCGTGCTGCTCGTGGCCGTGATCTTCGTCAAGCTCGCGACCGGCTCGGCGCCGCGCGACCAGGGCTTCACGGCCGACATCTTCTCGCTCCCGGGCGGCACGTCGCTCGACACGATCGCGACCGCCGCCGTCTTCGGCTTCCTGTCGTTCGCGGGCTTCGAGGGCGCCGCGGCGCTGGGGGAGGAGACCGCCGAGCCGCGGCGCAACATCCCGCGGGCGATCGGCACCGCCGTCCTCGTGGCCGGCGGCTTCTACATCGTCGTGATCATCGCCCAGACGCTCGGCTTCGGCACCGATCCGGCGGGCGTGAAGGCGTTCGGGGCGTCGACGTCGCCGCTCGGCGACCTCTCCCAGGACTACGTCGGCGCGGCGCTCTCGGACCTCATCAACCTCGGGGCGATGGTCAGCGCGTTCGCCAGCGGCCTGGGCACGGCGACCGCCGGGTCGCGGATCCTCTTCGCGCTGAGCCGCGACGGCTTCGGCTCCGGGCGGCTGGCGCAGGCCTCGCCGCGCACCGGTGCGCCGGTGGCCGCCCTCACGGTGGTGATGGCGATCGCGATGACCGCGATGGTGACCCAGCGGATCGTCGGCACGAACGCCGCGAA
>JAXDHC010000518.1:0-2794 GCA_034664705.1 Solirubrobacteraceae bacterium | reverse complement strand
CGGGTCCGCGCCCTAGAGTTGGTGTGGCCATGGCAGACCTCACCACCACGGCGGTCGGCACCTGGAGCGGCGGGCGCTTCATGCACTTCGGCGAGCCCCTCGACGACGAGCGGCTCGCGGCGATCGTCCGCCCCGACGCGGCGATCTCGACGGTGATCACCGCCGACGCCTACGGCGCCGGCGAGGCCGACAGCCTGCTCGGGCGCGCGCTGAGAGGCCTGCCGCGCGACGGCTACGCGCTCGTCGGCGCGATCGGCCACGACTTCTACACCGGCGAGCGCGAGGGCGCGAAGGGCTTCCCGCGGTTCACGGACCCGCGCCTGCGCGGCCCCGAGGGCTACGGCGACTACGTGCGCATGGCGGCCGAGCGGTCGCTCGAGCGCCTCGGCGCCGACCGCTTCGACCTGCTCCTGCTGCACAACCCGGATCGCACGGGCTACACGAGCCCGGCCGTCTGGGAGGCGCTGCGCGGGCTGCGCGACGAGGGGCTCACCGGCGCGCTCGGCGTCGCGCCCGGCCCGGCGAACGGCTTCACGCTCGACGTCATCGACTGCTTCGAGCGCTTCGGCGAGGTCATCGACTGGGCGATGGTGATCCTCAACCCGCTCGAGCCGTGGCCCGGCGAGCTCGTGCTCCCGGCCGCGCGCGAGCACGGCGTCAAGCTCATCACGCGTGTCGTCGACTACGGCGGGCTGTTCTGGGACGACGTGCGCCCCGGCCACGCGTTCGCCGAGCGCGACCACCGCGGCTTCCGGCCCGCCGGGTGGGTCGAGGCCGGCGCCGAGCGCCTGGAGCGCATCCGGCCGGTCGCCGAGCGCCACGCGCTCACGCCGATGCAGCTCGCGTGCCAGTGGAACCTCGCCCACGAGCCGGTGCGCTGCGTCGTGCCCACGCTCATCCAGGAGCCCGGGGAGGACGCCCGGCGGATCGAGGACAAGCGGGCCGAGCTCGCCGCGGTGCCGGCCGACGTCCTGCTCGACGCCGAGGAGGTCGCGGCGATCCGGGCGATCGGGGACAACACGGGCTGCATGACGCTGAAGGGCGCCTCGCCGCAGTTCGCGGGGGAGCCGCAGGCCGACCGCTGGCCGCTGGACGGCGAACTGGCCGAGCTGGCGTCGCGCTGGGCGATCGACCCCGAGCGCGACCTGGCCCCGCAGGCCGCCTAACGCAGCTCCTCGGGCTCCTCGTCGGGCTCGAGCTCCTCGTCGGGCTCTTCCTCGTCGTCCTCGGCCGGGGCGCTCGTCGTGCCGGGGTGGTGGCGCACCTCGAAGCGCTCGATCACCTCGTCGCGGGCGCGCTCGTCGAGCGGCACGTCGTCGCCGAGCAGCACCCAGTCGCCGCCGTCGGTCTCGTCCTCGAACAGCTCGGAGTCGAGCTCCGGCGCGTCGTCGACGACGAGCAGCACCTCCGTCTCCGGGTTGAAGTAGGTGCCGGGGCGGTTGAGGATGTCCTCGAGATCGAAGCGACGTGGCGCGGCCATTGCGCCCGGCTTTGTATCGGACGCGGCCGTCGCGTGTCACCCCGGCAGGTCGGGATGCATCGCCGCCGACCTCGCGGACCGCCACGGCGCGCCCCGTCGACTGCCGGGGAGATGCCCTCGGATTGGGGTATGTTTCCGCGCAGCCCTGCGTTTGACTGACCAGTCAATCGCATCCGTGCCGAATGGAGAGACAGTCTTGATCGACTTCACCCTCACCGACGAGCAGAAGGCGCTGAAGGAGATGGCGCACGACTTCGCCGCCAAGGAGATCCGCCCCGTCGCATGGGAGTACGACCGCGACGCAACGTGGCCGCAGAGCATCCTCGAGAAGGCCTGGGAGGTGGGGCTGATGAACAGCCACGTCCCCGAGGAGTACGGCGGCCCGGCGCTGCCGACGCTCGACGGCTGCATCATCGAGGAGGAGCTCTCCTGGGGCTGCTCGGGGATCCAGACGTCGCTCGGCGCCAACGGCCTGGCCGCGGCGCCCGTGATCCTCGCCGGCTCGCACGAGGTCAAGCAGAAGTACCTCGGGATGCTCACCGAGGCGCCCAGGCTCGCCTCGTTCTGCCTCACCGAGCCCGACGCCGGCTCCGACGTGTCGGCCATGCGCACGCGCGCGGTCCGCCGGGGCGACACGTACGTCCTCAACGGCCAGAAGTGCTTCATCACCAACGGCGGCCACGCCGACTGGTTCACCGTCTACGCCAAGACCGACCCCGAGGCCGGCCATCGCGGCATCTCGGCGTTCGTCGTCGACAAGGACGACACGGTCATCGTGGACAAGAAGGAGGACAAGATGGGTCAGCGGGCCTCCAACACCGCGACCATCACCTTCAACGACACCGAGGTCCCCGCCGCGAACATGCTCGGCGAGGAGAACCAGGGCTTCAAGTTCGCCATGGCGACGCTCGACCGCACGCGGCCCGGCGTCGCCGCGATGGCGGTCGGCATCGCCCGCGCGGCCTTCGAGTTCGCCGTGGGCTACTCGCTCGAGCGCGTCCAGTTCGGCGTCCCGATCGCCATGCACCAGGCGATCCAGTTCATGATCGCCGACATGGCGACGGAGATCGAGGCGTCGCGCCTGCTGACCTGGCAGTCCGCCGTCCTGCTCGACCAGGGCAAGCGCAACACGCTGCAGTCCTCGCACGCAAAGCGCTTCGCGGCGGACACCGCGATGAAGGTCACGACCGACGCGGTGCAGGTCTACGGCGGCTACGGGTTCATCAAGGACTACCCGGTCGAGAAGCTCATGCGCGACGCGAAGATCATGCAGCTCTACGAGGGCACCTCGCAGATCCAGCGCCTGGTCATCGC
>JAXDHC010000517.1:0-3706 GCA_034664705.1 Solirubrobacteraceae bacterium | reverse complement strand
CGCACGGGATTGAGGTCGACCTCCGCGATCTCGGGGACGGCCTCGAGCAGGAGCGAGAAGCGCAGGACCAGCTCGCGCAGCGCCGGGCGATCCAGCGCCTGCGCGCCTCGCCGACCTTCCAGCGACGCGTTCACGGCCGGCGAGACGAGCAGCAGGTCCTCGGTCTCGACGTCGGTGAGCGGCACGAGCGCGAACGTGACGTCCCCCGCGAGGCCGGCCTGCCGGCCGCCCATGCCGACGCCGATCACCGGCCCGAGGTCGCGGTCGGCGACCGCGCCGACGAGGACGTCGGCGCCCGCCTCGACCAGCGGCTGGACGAGCGCACCGGCCCACGGCCGTCCGCCGACCGCCGTGCGCCGCGCGAGCTCGTCCCAGCCGGCGCGCACCGCGTCGTCGCCCTCCAGGCCGAGGAGGACGGCGTCGATGTCGGACGCCATCGCGGGCGGCGGGAAGTCGGCCTTGAGGGCGACGGGGCCGCCGAACGCCGCGGCCGCCCGCACGGCGCTCTCGACGTCGGCGCAGCGCTCGGTCGCGAGCACCGGGATGCCGTGCGTCTCGAGCAGCGCCTGCACCTGCTCGCGCTCGAGCCACCCGGGGCCGCGTGCCTCGAGCGCCTCGGCCGCCAGCCGCTGCGCGCGCTCGGGATCGGTCCCCTCGCGGCGCGGGCGCAGCCCGAGCGGGCGCGAGAGCCAGTCGCGGCGGTCGGCGGCAAAGCCGAGCGCGCGGACGGCGGCCTCGGGGAAGCGGAAGTTCGGGATCGTCCAGTGCGCGCGCTCCGGCAGGCGCCCGTCGGGCCCGACCACGCAGGCGACGACGGGCTTGGCGGCGTGCGACGTGGCCTGCTCGAGCGCGGCCAGGCCCTCCTCGCGCTCGAGTCCGGAGCGCCCGGCGTGCAGGACGATGACCGCGTCGACGCCGTCGTCGGCCAAGAGCGCGTCGACGGCCTCGAGATAGTCCTGCAGCGGCGCGCGGACGCCGAGGTCGACCGGGTTCTTGATGCGGTCGGCGCCCGGGAGGCGCTCGAAGAGCCGCGCGCGGGTCGCCTCGCCGGGCACCGCCAGGTCGAGGCGCCGTGTCGTGCACGCATCGGTCGCGATCCGCCCGAGGCCGCCGGAGTTCGTCACCACGCCCACGGCGCGGCCGCGCGGCAGCGGCTGGCGCTCGAGCAGCTCGGCGGCGTCGAACAGCGCCTCGGTGCTCTCCACGCGCAGGACCCCGGCCTGGCGGAAGAGCGCGTCGACGGCGGCCTCGTCGCACAGCGCTCCGGCCGTGTAGGACTCGGCGCCGGCCGGCACGCGCCCGCGGTTGCCCTTGACCGCGAGAATCGGCTTCTGCCGCGACACGCGCCGCGAGACCTGCGAGAACCGCCGCGGGTTGCCGAACGACTCGACGTACAGCGCGACGACCGCCGTGCTCTCGTCGTCGGCCCAGTACTCGAGCAGGTCGTTCGTCGACACGTCGGCGCGGTTGCCGAGCGAGACGAACGAGCGGATGCCGAGGCCGCGCGCGCCGGCGTGACCGAGCAGGGCGAGCCCGAGCGCGCCCGACTGCGACGACAGCGCGAGCCCGCCGGGGCGCACCGTCACGTCGCCGATCACGCCGTGCAGCGCCACCGCGGGGTCCGTGTTCACGAGGCCGAGGCTGTTGGGGCCGACGAGACGCAGGCCGCGGGACCGGACCGCCTCGAGGAGCGCCTCCTCGCGCTCGCGGCCCTCGGGCTCGTCGGTGTCCGAGAAGCCGGCCGACACGACGAGGACGGCCCGCGTCCCCGCCTCGGCCGCCTCGGTGACCGCGCCGAGGACCTCGTCGGCGGGGACGGCGACGATCGCCAGCTCGGGCGTCTCGGGCAGGTCGGCCACGCGCGCGGCCGCACGCATCGACGACACGACCCCGCCGCTGCGGTTCACGGCGCCCGCCACGCCGGCGTACCCGGCCGCCACGAGGTCGCGCAGCAGCTCCGCGCCCACGCTGTCGGGGTGCGGCGAGGCGCCGACGACGGCCAGCGAGGCCGGCGCGAGCAGCGGGCGCAGCGACGCGACCGTCCCGCGGTGGTCGCGCTCGGCGACCCGCTCGGCGAAGCGCTCGGTCGGGCGGATGTCGAACTCCAGGTGCACCTCGCCGTACGCGCTCTCGCGGCGCACGTCGAACCCGGCGTTCGAGAAGGTCCGCAGCATCCCGCGGTTCTCCGAGAGCACCTCGGCGTCGAAGCGCTGCAGGCCGCGCTCGCCGCCGAGCTCCGCGAGCTGCTCGAGCATCCGCGTCGCGAGGCCCCGGCGCCGCTGGTCGTCGGCCACCGCGAAGGCCACCTCCGCCACACCGGGCTCGTTCAGGCGGTCGTAGCCGGCGACGGCGACGACCCGGTCGCCGAGGTGCGCGAGCAGCGCGACGCGCGCGTCGCCGTCGGCATGCGCGTAGTCGTGGGAGACGAGGTCGGTGCGCCCGGCGCCGTGGAAGCGCATGTAGCGGCTGTCCGGCGCGAGCCCGTCGAAGAACGCCCGGATGGCGGGCTCGTCGGTGGGCACGGGCGAGCGCAGGCGCAGCGCGCTGCCGTCCCGCAGGATGACGTCGCGAACGAGCGAGGTCGCCATGGAGGATGGTCCGGCCCGCGCCGGCGGCGCGGGCGGGACCTGGATCGGCTAGTCCTCTTCCTTCTGGCGCTCGGAGACCTTGCCCGAGAGCTGCTGCATCACGTCCGGGTCGCGGAGCGTGGTCACGTCGCCGAGCTCGCGACCCTCGGCGATGTCGCGCAGCAGCCGGCGCATGATCTTGCCCGAGCGCGTCTTGGGGAGGTCGTCGGCCCAGATGATGCGCTTGGGCCGCGCCAGCTTCCCGATGCGCTTGGCGACGTGCTCGCGGATGTCGTTGATGAGCTCGTCGCTGCCCTCGCGGTCGCCCTCGAGCGTGATGAACGCCGCGACCGCCTGGCCGGTGTCCTCGTCGCTCTGGCCGATGCAGGCCGCCTCGGCGACGAGCGAGTGCGACACGATGGCCGACTCGATCTCCGCCGTCGACATGCGGTGCCCGGACACGTTGATCACGTCGTCGATGCGCCCGATGATCCAGAAGTAGCCGTCCTTGTCCTGGCGTGCGGCGTCGCCGACGAGATAGGTCTCCTTGCCGAAGCGCTCGAAGTACGTCTCGACGTAGCGGTCGTCGTCGCCGTAGAGCGTGCGCAGCATGCCGGGCCATGGCGTGTCGATGATGAGCAGGCCCTGCTTGTCGGGCTCCGCGGGCTCGCCGCTGGACTCCTCGACGACGCACGCCGAGACCCCGGGCAGCGGCGTCCCCGCCGAGCCCGGCTTCATCTCCTGGGCGCCGGGCAGCGTGGTGATCATGATCTGGCCGGTCTCCGTCTGCCACCAGGTGTCGACGACCGGGCAGCGCCCGCCGCCGATGACCCTCCAGTACCAGAGCCACGCCTTCGGGTTGATCGGCTCGCCGACCGTCCCGAGCAGCCGGAGCTTCGACAGGTCGTGCTTCTCGGGGTACTCGATGCCCCACTTCATGCACGCGCGGATCGCGGTCGGGGCGGTGTAGAAGATGGTCACGCCGTAGCGCTCGCAGAGCTCCCACCAGATGTCCTTGTCGGGGTAGTCCGGCGCGCCCTCGTACATCACCGACGTGGCGCCGTTGGCCAGCGGCCCGTACACGATGTAGCTGTGGCCGGTGATCCAGCCGACGTCGGCCGAGCACCAGTAGACGTCCT
>JAXDHC010000516.1:0-5894 GCA_034664705.1 Solirubrobacteraceae bacterium | reverse complement strand
CGCCCGCCACGTCGAGATAGCGCTCGGCGCGCTCGCGGTGGCGGCGCTCGCTGATGCGGACGTTCGCGTTCGCGCGCCAGTTCGCCATGAGGGCGACCGCCGCGGCGAGCACGAACACGCCGTGGATGGCCGCCCACATCCACGGATGCGACGGCACGCCGCCGCTTCCGAAGACGTCCTGCGGCGCGGCCGAGCCCATGATCCCGTGCTGGAGGACGACGTGGCCGAGGCCGAGCCCGAACGGCCAGACGTCCTCGTACAGCGCCAGGACGCACAGCATCACGAAGGAGTGGAAGTGGACGACGACCGGGCCGCCGGCGAGGTGCACGGCGATGGCCGACTCGGTGAAGAGGCCGATCGCCATGGCGCTCGCGCGGGCGCGCGGGGTCAGCCGCGACGACGCGGCGCCGGCGAAGGCGGCGACGAGCGGCATGACCTCGAGGAGCAGGTGCCACGCGGACGAGTTCGTCGCGGCCGACCAGAGCGACAGGACGACGGCCTGCGCGACGAGGAGCACCAGCATCCCGCGGTGGCGGGCGGCCCAGGTGGCGTCGTCGAGGGACGCGCTCGGCGGAAGGAGCGGGAAGGCCATCGGGTGCGTCGCGCCACCGCGGGATGCGGTGAGCGCCGACCCCCCCGCTATCGGCCGGGCGGGCGGCGCCTTGAGGCGGGCGCGCCGCGCCGGACGCCAGGTCGCCGGTGGGCGACCCGGCGCGCCCTACAGCGCCTTGAGCTCCTCGGTGATCTCGCTCACCGAGGACTTCGCGTCGCCGAACAGCATCGCCGTGTTCTCGCCGTAGAACAGCGGGTTGTCGATGCCCGCGAAGCCGCTGCTCATCGAGCGCTTCAGGACGATGACGCTGCGGCTCTCGTCGACGTTGAGGATCGGCATGCCGTAGATCGGGCTGTCGGACTTGTTGCGCGCGTCGGGGTTCGTGACGTCGTTGGCGCCGATGACCAGGGAGACGTCCGTGCGGCTGAACTCGCCGTTGATGTCGTCCATCTCCTTGAGCTGGTCGTAGGGCACGTCGGCCTCGGCCAGCAGCACGTTCATGTGCCCCGGCATGCGCCCGGCGACCGGGTGGATGGCGAACTTCACCTCCACGCCCTTGTCCTCGAGGAGCTTCGTCATCTCCCGCACCGCGTGCTGCGCCTGCGCGACGGCCATGCCGTAGCCCGGCACGATCACGACCTGGCTGGCGTACGCCATCTGCACGGCGGCATCCGACGCGCTCGTCGAGCGCACCGTCTTGTCGCCGTCGTCGTCGCCGCCGCCGGTCGTCACGACGCCGCCGAAGCCGCCCGCCACGATCGACGGGATGGAGCGGTTCATGGCCTGCGCCATGAGGTTCGTCAGGATCGAGCCGGACGCGCCGACGATCATGCCGGCGACGATCAGCGCGGTGTTGTTCAGCGCGATGCCGGCCGCCGCGGCGGACAGGCCGGTGAACGCGTTCAGCAGCGAGATCACCACGGGCATGTCGGCGCCGCCGATCGGCAGCACGATCAGGTTGCCCAGGAGCGCGGCGCACACGAGCAGCAGGATCATCAGCAGCTCGTTGTCGCTGCCGCTCGCGATCGCCACGGCGCACGCCACGGCGATGGCCAGCAGCGCGAGGTTGACGAACTGCTGCGCGCGCCCGATCGAGATCGGCCGCCCGGGCAGGATCTCCTGCAGCTTGGCGAAGGCGATGTTCGAGCCCCAGAAGGACACCGAGCCGACGATCGCAGAGAAGAGGCTGAAGATCGCGACGTACGTCGGCAGGCCGTCGTAGCCGCTGCTGTCGCGGAACTCGGCCCACGCGATGAGCGCGATCGCGCCGCCGCCGACGCCGTTGAAGAGCGCGACCATCTGCGGCATCGCGGTCATCTGCACCTGCCGCGCGGCGGGGACGCCGACGATCGTGCCGATCACGATGCCGAGCGCGATGAGGCCCCAGTTGCCGATCCCCGGGATCAGGAACGTGGCGATCACCGCCACGGCCATGCCGACGGCGGCGATGCGGTTGCCGCGCACCGCGGTCTTCGGGCCGGTCAGGCCCATCAGGCCGTAGATGAACAGCGCGAAGGCGATGATGTACAGGACGGCGATGAAGTTGTCGTCCTGCATGAAGGACGGCACGATCGCGGCCAGCGGGGCGCTCACTTCAGCTCCTCCGACGTCTCGACCGCCTCCTTGGGCTTGGCCTTGAACATCTCGAGCATGCGGTCGGTGACGAGGAAGCCGCCGACGACGTTGATCGTGCCGAACACGATGGCGATCACCAGCAGGATCTTGCTGAGCACGCCCTCGGCGCCGAGGCCCAGGACGAGGATGCCGCCGAGGACGACGATCCCGTGGACCGCGTTCGTGCCGCTCATCAGCGGCGTGTGGAGCGTGTTCGGCACCTTGGAGATGACGAGGAAGCCGGCGAACGCCGCGAGGACGAGCACCGACAGGTTCTGGACGAGGACGCTGACGGCGATCGGGGTCATGCGGCTCTCAGGCCTCCACGGTCTTCCTGGCGCCCTCGTGGACGATCTCGCCGTCGCGCGTCACGCACGCGCCCGCGATGACCTCGTCCTCGAAGTCCAGGTTCATGTTGCCGTCGTCGTCGAGCCTCAGCGCGACGAGCGACTGCACGTTGCGCGCGTAGAGCTGGCTGGCGTGCTCGGGCATCGTCGCCGGCAGGTTCAGCGGCGAGACGATCGTCACGTCGTGCTTGACGACGACCTCGCCGGGCTCGGTCAGCTCGCAGTTGCCGCCGGACTCGCCCGCGAGGTCGACGATGACCGAGCCGGGCTTCATGCCCTCGACCGCCTCGGCGGTGACGAGCGTCGGCGCCTTGCGGCCGGGCACGAGGGCCGTGGTGATGACGACGTCGAACTCCTTGATGGCGTCGGTGAGCGCCTGCTGCTGCTGGGCGCGCTCCTCCTCGGAGAGCTCGCGCGCGTAGCCGCCCTCGCCCGACGCCTCGATGCCGAGGTCCAGCCAGTTCGCGCCGAGCGACTGCACCTGCTCGGCGACCTCGGGCCGGACGTCGTAGCCGGTGGTCCGCGCGCCCAGGCGCCTGGCCGTGGCGAGCGCCTGCAGGCCGGCCACGCCGCCGCCGAGCACGAGCACCTTCGCGGGCGGGATCGTGCCCGCCGCGGTGGTCAGCATCGGGTAGAAGCGCGTCGCGTGCTGGGCGCCGAGCAGCGCCGCCTTGTAGCCGGCGACGTTGGACTGCGACGACAGCGCGTCCATGGACTGCGCGCGGCTGATGCGCGGGATGGCCTCCATCGCGAACGCGGTGACCTTCGCCGACGCGAGCGCCTGCGTGGTCTCCGGCGACGTCAGCGGCGCGAGGAAGCCGACGAGCACGCCGTCGTCGGAGAGCTTGCCGATCTCGTCCTTCGTCGGCGCGGCGACCTTGACGACGACGTCGGCGCTCCACGGGTCACCGATCGTCGCGCCCGCCTCCTCGAACAGCTCGTCGGGGATCAGCGCGGCCTCGCCGGCGCCGGACTCGACGACCACCTCGACGTCCTTCGCGGCGAGCCGCTTGACGACGTCGGGCACCATCGCGACGCGGCGTTCGCCGTCCGCGGTCTCCTTGGGAACACCGACCACCATAAGGGCGGGGAAGTTAGCCGATCAGCGCCCGGACGGGAATGCGACGCGCCGGACCGGCGCCGCCGACGGCGCCGCGCGCCAGTCGCACACGGCTGGCACGCCGGCGCTCACCGTCCCCGGGGCGCCCGGATCGGGAACGGCCGGCGCGCGAGCGCCGTGAGCGCCTGCGCGGTCACCCACACGGGCGTCTGGCGGCTCGTGCGCGAGTACCGCACGCTCCCGTCGCTCTCCACGAGCGTGCGCAGGTAGCCCAGCGGCGAGCGCGACCCGCCGCGGCGCACGCGGTCGGGGTCGCGGCCGGCGGCGAGCAGCGCCTGCACCGCCCACGAGGTCGACTGGGCGTTGGAGGATCCGCCCGGGACCAGCGGGAACCCGCCGTCGGCGCGCTGGCGGGCCACGAGGAACGCGGCCCCCCGGGCGATCGCGCCGGCGCGGGGACGGCCGGCGGCCCGCAGCGCCTGGACCGCGGCGGCCGTGTCGTCGATGCCGCTCGGGCCGCCGCGCCCCCCGAAGTTCCAACCGCCGTCACGGTTCTGCGCGCGCGCGATCCACGTGGCGGCTCGGCGCACGGTCGCATCGCGCGTCGAGCGCCCGCTCGCGCGCAGCGCGAGCACCCCGAAGGCCGTCACGTTCACGAGCCCGTCGAAGGAGCCGTTGCTCCGCCGGCGGCCGAGCAGGCGCGCGACGAGGTCCACCCCGCCCGCGCGCCGCGGCGAGCGTCCCGCCGCGGCGAGGGCGAGGATCGTGCGCTCGATGTCGCCGGTGTCGCGCATGCCGCGCGCGCCGGCGAGGAGGTGGTCGGCCGGCGTGCGGCCGCCGCGGCGCACCGTGGCCGGGCGGCGTCCGGCCGCGGCGAGCCCCATCGTCGCCCAGGCCGTGTACAGCTGCGACGAGCGCTGCCCGCGGTCCGCGCCGAAGCCGCCGTCGGCGTTCTGCGCGCGGACGAGGTAGGCGGTCGCGCGCGCGGTCTCGCCGGCCGCCGCGGCCGGCGCGGGCAGCGCGCCCGCGCCGACGAGCAGCGCGGCGCCCATGGCGGCGGCCGCCGCCACCGGCTGCCACCGCACCTCGAAGCGGGCGCGGAAGCGCAGGAGCGCGCGGACGAACGCCGGACCGAAGGCGAGGCAGAACAGCAGGTTGCCGACGGCGTGGGCGATGTTGAAGCCCAGCGCGGTGCCGCTGATCGCGAGGTACTGGCCGAGCGTGTGCTCGCCGCTGAAGGTGACCCACGTCGAGAAGTCGAGGATCGCGCCGTAGAGCAGGCCGGCCGCGAAGCACGCCGCGGCGAGCGGGACGCGCCCGAGCCGCCGGCCGGTCGCGACGCCCAGCGCCGCGCCGAGCACGCCGGCCAGCCCCCACGCCGCCATCTGCCACGGCGTCCACGGGCCCTGGCCGAAGAACAGGTTGGACGCGAGCGCGCCGGCGGCGCCGACCACGAAGCCGGGGGCGCCGCCGAGCGCGTAGCCGGAGAGCAGCACGATGTCGGTCGTCGGCTTGACGTTCGGCAGCGGCGCGAACGCGACCCGGCCGAGCGCGGCGAGCGCCGCGAGCGTCGCGACCAGCGCGAGCACCTTCGACGACGGGTGCGTGTGCTCGTACCAGCGAAAGCCGGCCGCCAGCGCGCAGAACAGCAGGGCAAAGGACGCGAGCTCCCAGCTCATGGCGTCACCTCCATGGTCATGCGGCGCCGGATGCGCTCGGCCCCCTCCTCGGGGGTCAGCGCGCCGGCGATCCGCGCGGTCTCGGTGGCGAAGTACCAGCCACCGGTCAGGATGTCGGCCGTCGGGCCGTCCGCGATGGGACGCCCGTCGGCGAGCAGGACGACCCGCTCGGCGAACGCGGCGGCGAACTCCGCGTCGTGCGTGGCGACGAGGACGGCGCCCTGATGCCAGAGGAGGGCGCGGAGCTCCTGCGCAAACGGATGACCGTGGAGGTCGCCTGAACCATGAGCTGGCAGCTCGCGTCGTATCTGATCCTCGGCCTCGTGCTGATCGCCGGGTTCACCTGGTACGAGGGCTCGCACCCGTCCTCGAAGGTGCTCGCGCTCGTAGCGACGCTGGCCGCACTGGCCGCGTTGGGCCGGGTCGCCTTCGCGCCGCTGCCGAACGTCAAGCCGACGACCGACATCGTCCTGCTGTCGGGCTTCGCGCTCGGTGGAGCGCCCGGCTTCGCGGTCGGGGCGATCGCCGCGCTGGCCTCGAACCTCGTCTTCGGGCAGGGGCCGTGGACGCCGTGGCAGATGGGCGCGTGGGGTGCGATCGGCGTCCTCGGCGCAGTCGTGGGCGCGGCGACGGGGCGACGG
>JAXDHC010000515.1:0-3256 GCA_034664705.1 Solirubrobacteraceae bacterium | reverse complement strand
AGGTGCTCTCCGGCGACCAGTACCTGCAGCAGGCGCGCGACAACCGCGTGCGCGAGGTGACGGTCCAGGCGCCGCGCGGCGCGATCGTCGACCGCAACGGCAACTCGCTCGTCGAGAACCGCGTCGCCACGATCGTGCAGCTCGATCCCGAGAAGCTCCCGGCCTCCGAGCGCGAGGCGGCGGCGACGTGGGGCCAGCAGATGACCTCGCGCGCCCGGCGCCCGAAGGGGAAGAAGGGGCCGCTCGTGCGGATCCCCGACGCGACGACGCCCCAGCTGGCGGCGCGCTTCACGCGGCTGGCGCGCGCGCTGAACATGTCGCGGCGGACGATCCAGGAGCGCGTCGTGCGCTCGCTGTCGCTCGTGCCGTACGCGAACGTCACGATCAAGACCGACGTGCCGGAGACGGTGCGCAACTTCCTGCTCGAGCGCGGCGAGGACTTCCCCGGGGTCGACGTGCAGAAGGTCTACCTGCGCAAGTACCGCCACCACGACCTCGCCGCCCAGCTCGTCGGCACCGTCGGCGAGATCAGCCCCGACGAGCTCAAGGTCGAGCGCTTCCGCGGCGTCAAGCAGGGCACCGTGGTCGGCAAGGAGGGCATCGAGCGCGCCTACGACCGCTACCTGCGGGGCGTCGACGGCGCCCAGCGGATCACCGTCGACGCGCTCGGACGGCCGAAGGGGCAGGCCCAGGCGCGCGATCCCGTCCCGGGCCGGGCCCTCAAGACGTCGCTCGACCTCGACCTGCAGACCACCGGCGAGCCGGTGCTCGCCCGGACGATCGCGACGGGCCCCGGCATCGCCGGCGCGTTCGTCGCGCTTGATCCGACCAACGGGCAGGTGCTCGCCATGGGGTCGGCGCCGACGTACGACCCCGAGGTCCTCTCGCGGCCCATCACCCAGCGCCGCTACGAGGAGCTCTTCGGCGAGGCGGCCGGCTCACCGCGCTACAACCGCGCGATCGGCGGCCTGTACCCGACCGGCTCGACCTTCAAGGTCGTGACCGCGCTCGCGGGGCTGGACAAGGGCGTCATCACGCCCGCCACGCCGATCAACGACAGCGGCTGCATCGAGATCGGCACGGCGGGGCAGGAGTTCTGCAACGCCGGCAAGCAGGCGCACGGGACCGTCGCCCTGCCGCGCGCCCTCCAGATCTCCTCGGACATCTTCTTCTACACGCTCGGCCGCGACCTCAACCCGCTCGACGGCCAGCCGCTCCAGCGCTGGGCGCACCGGCTCGGGTTCGGCGAGCGCACGGGCATCGACCTGCCGAGCGAGGTCTCCGGCCTCGTGCCGGACCGCGCATGGCGCGCGGAGGTCGGCGACCGCGAGAGCCGCTGCCGCAAGCGCCGCAAGATCCCGCTGTCGGCGGTGGCCGGCTGCGGCATCTCCGACATGCGCCCGTGGACCGTCGGCGACAACGTCAACCTCTCCGTCGGCCAGGGCGACCTCCAGGCCACGCCGCTGCAGATGGCCGTCGCGTACTCGGCGATCGCCAACGGCGGCCGGGTCGTCCGCCCGCACCTCGGCGTCGCCGTCGAGGACGCCAACGGCCGCGAGCTGCAGCGCATCGACCCGGGCACCGCGCGGCGCGTCAACATCGATCCCGCCGGACGAGACGCCATCATGCAGGGCCTGCACCTGGCGACGATGGGAGACGGCACGTCCGCGGATGTGTTCCGAGGCTGGAACCAGGAGGCGTTCCCGGTCTACGGCAAGACGGGCACCGCCCAGCGCAACGGTCGCGGGGACCAGTCGTGGTACGTCTGCTACGTGCCGAACGGCAGCAAGCCGATCGTGCTCGCGGTCACCGTCGAGGACGGCGGCTTCGGCGCCGAGGCGGCCGCGCCGATCGCGCGCGTCATGCTGGCCGAGTGGTTCAACCAGAAGAAGGCGTTCATCGCCGGCAAGTCGCGGACGAACTGACCGTCACCCCCTGATGTCGCCCCGCACCGCCACCACCCCGATCCAGGACGTCAGCGACGCCCCGCCGGCCGCGCCCGCCGCGCCGCAGGGCATGATGCTGCCGTTCGACCCGATCCTGCTGCTGGCGGTCGCCGGCATCTGCGCCGGGTCGCTCATCACGATCGCCGGCGCGACCGCGGACGACATCCCCGGCAACCCGCACTTCTACCTCGAGCGCCAGGCGCTGTTCTTCGGCGTCGGGGCGCTCGTCGCCGCCGTCCTCTCGCGCGTGGACTACTCGCGCCTGCGGGAGATCAAGTACGGCGTCTACGGACTTCTCTTCGCGATCATCGTGGCCGTGCAGGTGCTCGGCTCGGTGGCTCGCGGCTCGCGGCGCTCGATCGAGCTGCCGTTCTTCTCGTTCCAGGCCTCCGAGCTGGGCAAGGTCCTGCTGATCGTGGCGCTGGCGGCCTTCATGGTCGACCGCTCACGGCGCCTGCAGGGCCGCGACACCACCGCCCGGATCATGCTCCTGACGCTGATCCCGGCGGCGCTCGTCATCGTCCAGCCCGACCTCGGCTCCGGCCTGGTGTACATCGTCATCGGCGTGGCCACGCTGTTCGTGGCCGGCACGTCGTGGCGGCACTTCGCGGCGCTGTTCGCGCTCGGCGCGGTGGCCGTCGCCCTCACGCTCGTGGTCGCCCCCAAGGTGGGGGTGACCGTCCTGCACGACTATCAGAAGGAGCGCCTGACGGCTTTCCTGAAGCCGTCGGAGAACCCCGCGGATCAGGGCTACCAGCAGAACCAGTCCCGCATCGCCATCGGCTCGGGTGAGAAGACCGGCCGTGGCGAGCAGGCGACGCAGACGAAGCTCAACTTCCTGCCCGAGCACCACACCGACTTCATCTTCGCGGTGGTGGGCGAGCGCTGGGGCTTCGTCGGGGCGGCGTTCGTGCTGTCCATGTACGCCCTGCTGATCTGGCGGGGACTGCGCATCCTCACCGTTGCGAAGAACCTGTTCGGGGCGCTGGTCGCGGGAGGCATCGTCGCGATGCTGATGTTCCAGGTCTTCGTCAACGTGGGCATGAACGTCGGGATCATGCCCATCACCGGCATCCCGCTCCCCCTCTTCAGCTACGGGGGCTCGTCGGTGCTCACCACATTTCTGGCCGTCGGCCTGTTGCAGTCGATCTACGCGCAAGGGCGCGCATCGGCTGCCCTCAAGGGCCGCGTCCTCGGCTTCTAGGAGAACGACTTCAACGTGAAGAAGCAAGTGCTAGTCAGCGTCGACCGCGGGGAGACCCGGGTCGCGCTGCTCGAGGCGACCGGTACGCCGGCCGCCAAGCCCACGC
>JAXDHC010000514.1:0-12592 GCA_034664705.1 Solirubrobacteraceae bacterium | reverse complement strand
GAGCAGGACCTGGCGGTCGCGGACCTCGCGGGACGCCGCGATGGTCATCGTCTCCTCGGCGGTCGGGGCGTCGGTCTGCTGGGCGCTCATGCTCCCTCCCCCACGGTCGCGGCGTCGGCGCTCGTGGACATCACGTTCTCCTCCATCCACGCGGTGAACGCGTCGCGGTCGCGGGCGATCCTGTCCCAATCGGCGTACCACTCGTTGTCGCGCTTGGAGTAGCCGTGCGCGTAGGACGGCCAGGCCCCGCCGGGCACGTGCACGACGGCCGTGAGCACCCAGCTCGGCAGCACGATCGAGTGCGGCCGCGGCTGCAGCTCGTCGACGATCTCCTCGACCGTGACGATCGCCCGGTCGGCCGCGAGCACGGCCTCCTTCTGCACGCCGGTGATGCCCCAGAGCATCACGTTGCCCTTCCGGTCGGCCTGCTGGGCGTGGATGATCGAGACATCGGGGTTGATCGCGCGCACCGCCGAGACCTTCTGGCCGGTGAACGGGCACTCGACGAACGCGACGGCGCCCCCGTGCTCGAGGTCGGTTCCGGCGTAGCCGCGCAGGACGGCGAACGGCAGGCGCGAGGCGCCGGCGACGTACGAGTTGGCCATGCCGGCGTGCGAGTGCTCGGTGAGCTCCAGCGGAGCCGGCCAGGCGTTCTCGATCGCGTCGCGCATGCGGTGCAGCGACCCGACGCCCGGGTTGCCGCCGTAGGAGAACACGAGCCGGCGTGCGCAGCCCATGCCGATCATCTGGTCGTAGATGACGTCTGGGGTCATGCGGACGAGCGTGAGGTCGCGCCGGCCGTGCCGGATGATCTCGTGTCCGGCCGCGAACGGGATCAGGTGGGTGAAGCCCTCGAGCGCGATCGTGTCGCCGTCGTTGACGTGCGCCGCGATCGCCTCCGAGAGGGAAGGGTTCTGTTGGGAGGCGGTCATCGCGTGGCCGATGTTCGCATGGAGCGGCTAGCATTCGCAAGACGCACGTTTGTACGCATCACGAACACAGGAGCCTCGCAGTGAGCCAGGAAGCGTTTCTCGTCGGAGGGGTGCGGACCCCGTTCGGCCGCTACCGCGGAGCCCTGGCCGACGTGCGGCCCGACGATCTCGCGGCTCTCGTGCTCGAGGCGGCGCTCCAGCGCGCGAACGTGCCCGGCGACGCCGTCGACGAGGTGATCTACGGCGCGGCCAACCAGGCCGGCGAGGACAACCGCAACGTCGCGCGCATGGCCGTCCTGCTCTCCGGCCTCAGCGACGAGATCCCCGGCTACACCGTCAACCGCCTATGCGCGTCGAGCCTGCAGGCGATCGCCTCCGCCGCCCAGCAGATCCGGACCGGCGAGGCCGACGTCGTCGTCGCCGGCGGCGTCGAGTCGATGACGCGCGCGCCGATGGTCATGGCCAAGCCCGCCCGCGGCTGGGCCGCCACGCCCGAGGTCGCCGACACGACCCTCGGCTGGCGCCTGGTCAACCCGCGCATGCGCGACGTCGACGACGGCAAGGCGACGATCAGCCTCGGCGAGACCGCCGAGGAGGTGGCGGTGCTGGACGGCATCACGCGCGAGGAGTCCGACGCGTGGGGCCTGCGCTCCCAGCAGCTGACGGCCGCGGCGACCGAGCACCGCGCCGCCGAGCTCGTCGAGGTGCCCGTGCGCAACGGCGTCGTCACCGAGGACGAGGTGCCGCGGGCCGACACGACAGCCGAGGGGCTCGCGAAGCTCAAGCCCGCCTTCTCGAAGGACGGCATCGTCACCGCCGGCAGCGCCTCGCCGCTGTCCGACGGCGCGGCGGCGATCGTCGTCGCCAGCGAGAGCGCGGTCGAGCGCCTCGGCCTCAGCCCGCGCGGGCGCGTCGTGGCCAGCGCGTCGGCCGGGGTGCCGCCGCACATCATGGGCCTCGGCCCGGTGCCGTCGACCGAGCGCGTCCTGAAGCGCACCGGCTGGTCCGTCGACGACCTCGACGCGGTGGAGATCAACGAGGCCTTCGCGAGCCAGGTGCTCGCGAGCATCCGCCGCCTCGAGCTCGACCCGGAGACCGTCAACGCCGAGGGCGGCGCCATCGCGCTCGGCCATCCGCTCGGCGCCAGCGGCGTGCGTCTCGTCCTCGACCTACTCCGGCGCCTCGAGCGCACGGAGGGCTCGCGCGGCCTCGCGACGCTGTGCGTCGGCGTCGGGCAGGGCATGGCGATGGCCGTCGAGCGCGTGTAGCGCCGGCGGCGACGGCCTGGCGCTCAGGCGCCCTGCTGCCAGAAGGACGTGCGCCGCATGGCGCCGTCCTTCGACAGGCCGAGATGCACGTGGTCGCGGTGGGCGATCGTGCGGTCGACGCGCCGGCGCACGTCGCCGTTGCGGTTGAGGCACGGCTCGTAGGCCTTGAAGTCGTCCATGCCGGCGCCCCAGTAGCTGCAGTCCCAGATGATCTCCTGGACGCCCATGCGGCGCGCCAGAGCGTGCGGGAGCCCGGCGCTGTCGGGCGCCAGGAGCATCTCGATGAGCCGGCGCGCGGCGGCGCGATCGTCGGGCGCGTAGACGTTCAGGTGCCAGTCCACGGCACGGTTCTCGGCGTGCAGCGACGCCTCGTGCGCGCCCCACTTCTCGCAGCGGAACGTCCCCCACGACGATCCGCGCGCATGGCGCTGCAGCCAGCCGACGAGCGCGACCGTGCCCGGCTTGGGCGCCGGCGCACAGTGCGTCGCTCCCTCGTACCGCTCCGGATCGGCGGGCAGCGCGGCGAGCGCGTTCGCCGGATTGGCGGAGACCGGCGCCAGGACCCGGCCGAGACGGAACGCGCTCGCGGGCGCGGTCAGGAGCGTCGTGGCGCACGCGCAGGCGCACACGAGCAGGACGGATCGGCGAAGCGTGGGACACACCGCCCGGTCATCGGCGCGGCCCCGTCGCACTTGACCCGGCGGGCTCGGCGCAGCCCGGACGGCGGCTATACTTCCCCGCTCTGCGGCTGTAGCTCAGTTGGCTAGAGCGTCTGCTTGCCATGCAGAAGGTCGAGGGTTCGAGTCCCTTCAGCCGCTTCAGAGAAAGCCCCGCAAAAGCGGGGTTTTCTCGTTCTTGGGGGGATGCTCAGAAAGCCTCCCCGGCGTCGAAATTGAGCGAGGGTGTCTTTTGGGTGTCTAAACCCCCCCGATTTGGCGCCCCGAGAGCAGGTCGCGGAGGTCGTCGGCGGGGCCGCCGAGGACCGATTCCAACGTCGCGATCCCGCCCTTGCTCATGTCGAGGATCTGCTGGTACACGCCCATCGTGAACTTCGCGTTGGTGTGCCCGAGCAGGTACATGGCCCGGCGCGGGGTCACGTCGAGCTCGGCCAACACCGAGGCGAACGTGCGCCGAAGGCTGTGCGGCGTCATGTGCCCGATGGTCTGCTCGTCGCGTTCGGCGAGCAGCTCGTTGGCCCGGTTGCGCACGGCGTCGATGATCGTGCTGCGCACGTTGTCCGGCGTGTTCGGTCGGCCGTTGCGCGTCGGGAACACCGGGTCCTCGGCGCCGAACGGCCAGGCCATCCGGTGGGCGAGCAGGATCTCCCGCAGCGCGGGGACCATCGGGATGACGCGCACGCCCGCGTCGGTCTTCGTGATGTCGCGAGTCAGGTCCAGGCGCGAGGCGGCGAAGTCCACGTGGCGGCCGCGCAGACCGCACAGCTCAGAGACGCGAACGCCGGCCATGAGCAGCGTGGCGATCATCGCCCGACGCGCGATGTCGTTGCGCCGCCGCGGTCCGGCCTCGTCGGTCCAGATCAGCCCCCGCCGGACCTTGCCGATCGTCACGTCGGAGATCCGCAGCTCGCGCGCGAGCGTGACGGCCGGGGCGTCCGAGGCGCGGATGTAGCGCACCTTCTCCCACGTGAGTCCCTGCGCCTCGATCTCGAGCAGGCCGGCCGCGTCCAGCGCAGCCTTGATCTGGTGTGGGTGCAGGAAACTGCGCACCTTGCGGCGCGTTGCGCTGCTGGGCTGGCGGAGCACCCGCAGGGTGACGACGAGGAACCCGCCGCCGACGAGCAGCAGGGCGACGCCCATGACGATCGCGAACAGGGAGACGCTCTCGGCGAAGACCGTTTCATCCGAAGGTGAGCTTGACGCCGAGCCACACGATCAGAAGCGAACTGGCGACGAGCACGATCGAGATCGCCCGCGTGCTGGAGCTCGTGATGTGTAGGACAGTGAGGACGCCGACGAGCACGAGCAGCATGAGCTTGGCCTGCAGGATCGGGCGGTCCCAGACTCCGAAGTGCGAGGCCATCGCGATCCCGGTTCCGATCACGACGGCCAGCGCGACGAGGCTGCCGATCCCGAACCGGCGCGCGACCGACCGCATCGCCGTCTCGTCGCCGGCGGCGCGCAGGACCGGTGCCACCGCGACCAGCAGCATCAGCTGCCCGCCGACGAAGAACACCACGCCGGTCAGGTGCAGGAAGCGGATCAGCGTCCACGTGCTCATCGGCCGCTCGCCGCCGGCCCGACGATCAGCGCCCGTCGTCCATGGGTTGCTGCGGGGACCACACGGTCGCCTGCGGGCTGCCGTCGGCGCTTGTGACCGCCATGCGCAGGCCGTGGGATGGCGACGGGGCGGGGAAGTTGGCCGGGTGCGAGCGCAGGTCGCGTGCCAGCCAGCGGCCTGCCAGCAGCGCCGCGACGAGCACGCCGAGCAGCATGGCGGCCTCGCCCGGGCGATGATGGCGGACGCCCGCGGCCAGGATGACGAGCGCCGCGAGGGCGACCATCATCAGCGCGATCACGCGGTGAAAGCGGCCGGCCTCGGAGTGCGGCCACGGGTCGAGCGGGCGGACGATCTCGCGGCCACGGTCGGAGTCGGTGCAGGCGGCCTTGCGCGGGCAGGCGTTGCAGACGTGCGCCCTGGCGCGATAGCGGACCAGGCGTCGCTCGGAGTCGAACTCGTGCGGCCACAGGTGCTCGCCCTCCGGGCAGCGCCAGTGGTCGAGCTCCTCGTGGTAGGCGAAACCGGCGGTGCGGTAGCGCAGCGAGCGGCGGTGGGTGTGCGCCGACAGCCACTCCAGGACGAACGCGCCGGCGATCAGCGCCCCGGCGTACCCGGCCCCCAGCAGCACCTCGGGACTCATGTGACCCTCGCGGCGGTCGCCTCGTCGCCGGCGATGGCCGCCACGCCGTCCGGCTGGTCGAGGTCGGTGAAGAGGATGTCCTCGGGCTCGTCGAGCGTGACGCGCTTGACGGTGTGACGGATGCCCAGGTACGCGATGTACAGGGCGGGGAGCGCGCCGCCGACGATGAACACGATGTCGCCGGGCAGGCGGAGCCACTCGATCAGCGCGTTGGTGTCGTTGGTCAGGAACTTCAGCTGGCGCGCCTCGAAGTAGCCGTCGTTGACGGACTTGTATAGCTGCAGGATCCCGAGCGGCAGCAGGGTGGCGAAGCACATCCACGCCAGCCCGATGTTCGTCGACCAGAACGAGATCCGCGCCCACTTCTCCGGCCAGCGGTCGGCGGGGATCAGGTAGCGCAGGCAGAACATCGCCAGGCCGAGGGCGAGCATGCCGTAGACGCCCATCATCGCCGCGTGGCCGTGGTTGGCGGTCAGGGCGGTGCCGATCTCGTAGTACGAGACGATCGGCAGGTTGACCAGGAAGCCGAAGATGCCAGCGCCGAGGAAGTTCCAGAAGCCGACCGAGACCAGGAACATGACCGCCCAGCGGTGCGGGAACGGGGTCTGCGAGCGCGATTCCTGGGCGGCGCCGAGCTGCAGGAAGGACCACGCCTCGACGGTCAGGAAGGTGAGCGGGATGACTTCGCCCGCGGAGAAGAACGCGCCGAGCGCCATGTGCTCGGCCGGCTCGCCGGAGAAGTAGAGGTGGTGCATCGTCCCGACGACGCCGCCGATCGAGTACAGGACGATGTCGAGGAACACGACGCTCAGCGCGATCTTCTCGCGCACGACGCCGAGCAGCACGAACATGTAGGCCACCATCACGGTGGTGAACAGTTCGAGGAAGTCCTCCACCCACAGGTGCACGACCCAGAAGCGCCAGAACTCGGTGGTGGTGAAGTTGTCGCCGGTGCGGGCGATCAGGCCGACCGCGTAGAAGGCGGGGATCGCGCACGCGGCCAGGAAGAACAGCCACGGCATGTTGCCGCGGTGCTCGGCGCGAAGCCGCGCGCGCAGCACCCGCCACAGCATGAACACCCACACGACCAGGCCGACCGACAGCAGGACCTGGAACAGGCGGGCGAGGTCGAGGTACTCGAAGCCCTGCAGGCCGAACCAGTTCGACACGGTGCCGGAGAGCACGCCGTGGATGCCCAGGTATGAGCCGATCAGCGTTCCGAACACGACGACGGCGAGCGCGCCGAGCAGCGCGAAGGCGAGCTTGCCCTGATGGCGGGGCTCGCGCTTGGCGATCATCGGAGCCAGGAAGATGCCGGCCGCCACGAAGGAGGTCGCCACCCAGAACAGCGCAAGCTGCACGTGCCAGGTGCGCATCAGGTTGTACGGGAAGACCGTGGCCAGATCGAAGCCGAAGAAGTTGCCCAGCTCGGCGCGGTAGTGCTGGCTGGCCGCCCCGACGAACGTCTGGAGCAGGAACAACGCCGCCATCACGAAGAAGAACCACGCGGTGGCGCGCTGCGCCGGCGTGAGCGCCACGTCGCCGGGCGAGCGGAAGCTCAACGTCGCCTGCTCGCGCCCATGCCAGCCCAGCCGGCGGCCCCACCGCCCGAACGCGCCGAACAGAAGCCCGATGCCCCCCAGCAGCGCGATCAGCGACAGCACCGACCACACGAGCACGTTGGCGGTCGGAGCGTTGTCCACCCGCGGCTCGGGCGGCCAGTTGTTGGTGTAGGAGTAGTCGTGGCCGGGGCGGTTCGTGGACGCCGCCCACGCCGTCCAGGCGAAGAACGCGGTCAGCTGGCGTAGCTGCGTCGGATCGGTGATCGCGTTGGGACGCAGGCCGTTCTTGGAGGTCGGCTCGGAGAAGAAGCGGCTGTAGTACGGCACCAGCAGGCGGAACGCCTGCGCCTGCGGCGCCGACAGGCGCAGCGTCCCGGCGTCCTCGTCATAGCGGTTGGCGCGCATGTCGGCGATGGTCCGCCGCGCCGCCGTGTCCGAGCGCGCGCCGCCGTAGGCGCGCCTGACGATTTCCGAGGAGCGACGCAGGTAGTCAGCCGTGTAGTCGGGGCCGAGGTAGGCGCCGTGGCCGAACGCCGAGCCGTACTCCATCAACCCGTTGTGCAGGAACACCTGCTGGCCCCTGGAGATGTCTGAGCCGGTGTACAGGACGCCCCCACGCGGATCCAGCACACGGTCGGGCACCGGCGGCTGGGCCATGTAGGTGCGGTAGGCGAGCAGGCCGAGGATGAAGAACCCGACGATGAACACCAGAACCGCCACCTGGACCCACGTACGGGACACCAGCAGATCGCGCCGACCGGGACTCTCCACGCGCGCACTCCTCGCCTTGGGGCTGCCGGGAAAGGCCGCCGCCCTCGTCCGGGCGACGCCCGGATGCTTAGCAGATGGCCGAGGACTTTTCCTCGCCGATCAGGGAAAATATGGAGAACGAACGCGACCGCCCGGCGGGCTCCGTACGCGTCGCGCGTCGTACCCTGGTGGGCCGATCCTCGATGGACATCGCGCCACGCTCCGACGATGACGTCCTCGCGGCGCCGATCCGGGCGCGGCTGTTCGCCGCCCTGGCCGCCCTGCGCCGCCCGGCGACCACGCGCGAGCTCGCCGGCCAGGTCGGGCGCCACGCGAACACGGCCCGTGTCCAGCTTCAACGCCTGGCCGAAGCGGGCCTCATCGAGTGCCGCACCGAGCCCCAGGCGCGAGGGCGACCTCGACACACATGGGCGATCCTTCCCGGCGCGCGTCCCGGCGGCGCCGCCCCCGAAGCACACGCCGACCTGAGCCGCTGGCTGGCCCGTGCCCTGCGCGAAGGCCACGCCCTCTCCGATGTCGAGGCCGCCGGCCGCGAGATCGGGCGGGGCCTGGCCCCCCGGCGCGTAGAGGGCGGCGTTCGCCAGGCGATGCAGGACGCGCTCACGGCTCTGGGCTTCGCTCCGCGCAGCGAAGCGACCGACGCCGACGGCCTGCGCTACCTGTTGTGCAACTGCCCCTACCGGGACGCCGTCGCCGAGAACCAGCCCGTCGTCTGCACGCTTCACCGCGGCATGACCCGGGGCCTGCTGGACCGCCTCGCTCCGGAGCGCACCCTGACCGCGTTCGTCGCCAAGGATCCGCTCTCCGCCGGCTGCCTGATCGAGCTGTCGGGACCACCCCCCTGACGGCGGCCTTCATGTCGGGCGCGACGCCGCCGTCGGTGCACCCGAGGCGGCGTTTACACCAGTTCGAGCGCTTCCACTCGTCGCAACCTGGACGGTTCACAAAACGCTTGCGGTGACCGTCAGCCACGCGAGCATCATGCCCAGCGGCTGCAGCATCGCCGTGGGTGCGGACCGGGCCGCGCAGCAACCGTCAAGACTGGCAGGCGATTCCCGCTGGGCCGGCGAGATTGCGCGCGACCCCGGCGCGTGGCGGCGCTGCCAGCGACGCCGTGGTCGGCGTAACCGTCGCCTCGCCAGGCGATGACGGAACGGGCCGCCGTGTCGGGCCGCAACGCGGTCCGAGCCGCGCGCTGACGACACCCGCGGGCCGCGCGCGCTACCGCCATCGCCAGATCACCATCGAGCCCGTTTCGGCCAGATCAAGTTCAAACGCTGCCAGCGCCGCGGCCGAGCGGCCTGCCGAAGCAAACGGGGGCTCATCGCCGCCACCCACAGCGCGCTCAAGCTTCACAGCCACCAGCTCGCCGCGATCATCCCCTGAGGGGGCGTCCCTCACGGCTGCGGCCGCGCCCGTGTTCGACCGCAGCGCCCGCTCATGTAGCGCCGCGCAGGCCTTTCCCGACAGCCTCCGTCCGACGAGCAGTGAGCCGCGGGTCCGGCACCGTGCCGGAGACCGCGTTGGTTTCGTTAGGGAGCGGCAGTCCCGACCCGCGCTCCTGCTCGTCGTCCGAGGCGAGCACCTGGCGCCCGAAGTCGGCGACGCTCGCTTGCGTGCACGAAAGGAGGAGCGCGCCGCGGGCGCGGGAGATGAGCGCCGGCGCGCCCGAGTTGCATGGAAAGCAAGAGCGTGGGCGGGCGGCACCGCCCTCCGCACCCTGACCTCGATGAGCCGCCACGCCTCCACCGACACCGTTCAGCCGGCTTCGCCGCCGGGCTGGACGGCGCGCGCACGCGTCGCGCGACGGAGCCGCGGGTCGTGGCGCAGGGCGGAACGCTCGGCGCGACCAGGCGATCGCCCACGGCGCTCGAGCATCGGCGGCCGGTCTCCGGCACGTGCACGGGGCCTGCGCACGATCAGCCCACCGGGCCGGCCAACGCGACAGCGTCCGCTCGTCAGCACCGGGAGAGGCGCGGGCGGCATCTCCGCTTCCTGTCGCCGCGCCATCACGAGCCCGGCGTGCCATCCCGGCGCACGTCCTGCGGTCGGAGGGTGGATGGACTCGGTGT
The DNA here is from genome assembly GCA_034664705.1 of Solirubrobacteraceae bacterium. Lineage (GTDB taxonomy): Bacteria > Actinomycetota > Thermoleophilia > Solirubrobacterales > Solirubrobacteraceae > JAOPZW01. The sequence continues at coordinate 3,109 of JAXDHC010000514.1, read as the reverse complement.
CGGTCCCGCTGCGCGCGATCAAGCGACGCGATCACCGAGTTCGAGTTCCACATGTCACCCGTCCTGAGTTCATTGCGGTCCCACGCGAGCGTCGGGACCTGCGGGACGAGATCGAGCACCCGCTGCGCGCGAGCTTCTTCATCGGTCAGGCGCAGCGGGCCGCCGACGGCCTCGTCGATGTCGGGGATTCGTCCGTCGCGCCAGCGCCGTATCTCGTAGCGGAAGATCCGAAACTGGCCCGCCCAGTGCGTCCCGACCGCTCCTTCGGCGACCACGCCGCGCTGCCCACCCCGGTCGTCACGGTCCGGCGCCCTGCTCGATGACGAACCGGGCCGCCGCGACACGGACTTCGAGCGCCCAGTGGTATAGGTCGCATGCCGGTCGCCGCGCAGCGCGCGCCGCCGCCGCTTCGAAGACCCGGCCGTTGAGTCGCACGAAGTGGCCACCAGCTCCGAGGGCCAACCAGTACAGGTCGACGGAGGCCCCCTCAGGATCTGCCGTGGCCCCGAGGGGTGTCCCTGTGCCGGACGCCGTCACGCGGCAACGATCCCGGGCGCGCTTGAGCTGCGATAACGACCTCGGCGGCGTGCGGGACGCCGCCTAGAGCGTTGGCGTGACCGCGCTGATCTCGGCATGGAAGAACGGCGCGTAGCGCGGGGTGTCGAACCACCAGCCGACGCTGAGGGTGCTGGGGAGCACGAGGTCGCCGAAGCGGCGCTCGGCGTGGACGTCACCTCCGAAGGGGATGTACTGGAACGTCTTCTCGCCGGCATTGCCCCAGCGCTGGGCGGCCACGGTTCGGATCGCGCCGTGTTCGTCGATGCCCACGCGAACCTCGGGGCGGTCGGGAGGGAGGTCGAAGCGCGCGACGATGACGTTGTCGGTCTCGGCTCGCCAGGCCACGCCGCGGTCGGCCAGCACGCTGGGCGGCGCGAACACGACGCTCTCGATCGCTGCCCGCGTCGCCGCCGATCGCGCCGTGTTGGCGTCGTGGGCGTGAACAGGGTCACCCGACCGAGCAGGCGGCCCTCCGTGCTGCCGGCGGCGTCTGCGTAGTGGTCGGTGACGCGCAGCGGCGTCAGCGGCCCGCGCCCGACGCGGGCGCGCCACGTGAAGGATCGCCCGTCGACCGTCTGCTCGGCGCCCGGTCATCGCGATGCGGACGCCGTTTGGGAGCGCGGCGCCGTCGCTGATGGCGTGGCTGAAGTAGCGCCGGACCGGCTCGTCGAGGCCGGCGAGCATGTCCGCGGTGAAGCGGTGCGTGGCGGCAGGGCTTGTCGTCACGATCGGTCGGCGGCTCGCCGCGGCGTCGTGGGCGTCGAGGGAACGAGAGCCATGAGGGGCAGGTCGCGTCCAGCCTTGCGCGCGGCGGGCTCCAGATAGCGGTTGGCGGCCGTCAGCCGTTGCCAGAGCTCCGCGCGCTCCTGGCCTGCCGCCTCCTGCGCCCGAACGTCGATGGCGCGCTGACCGACCTGGGCCCTGGCGTCGGGGTTGGCGTGCAGGTTGAGGTACCAGGCCGGGGGGCGGGCGGCGCCGGCGTTGGAGGCCACGACGACGAACGTGTCGTCGACGGCCAGGTACTGCACCGGCGTGGTGCGGGTCCGCCCGGAGCGGCGTCCGGTGGTCTGCAGCAGGAGGACGGGCTGACCGCCCATGCGCCCGAGGATTCGCCCGCCCGAGCGCCGATAGACCCAAGCGTGCAGGCGCGTCACCCAGCGCGGCATTAGGCGGGCGCCGCTTCGCTGTCCAGAGCGCGCTCATCCGACGGACGGGCGTCGCCCGCGGCGACGCCCGCAGGCGGCGGCGTGGCAGCGCAGTTGGGCCCCGACTCGGCACGGCGGCGCAGCCCGGCGAACTGCTTGAGCTGCATCACCCAGTGCGCCGGGTCCCAGAACAGCCAGTTGGCGACGGCGATGGGCGCGTGCGGCTTCCCGCGCGCCGTGCCAGTCACGACCAGCCGCGTCTGCCCGTCGACGGTCGGCCCCAGGAAGAAGCCCCACGTGCTGTCGCTGTACGCACGCGGCATTCCGTCCGCCGGGTCGAAGTTACGCGCCGCCGGAACGCCCACCGATGCCCGCAAGACGAGCGCTTGCTCGGGCACCACGAGCGCGACGTCGAACCAGCGGCTGGCGTCGGGGGCCGATGCGATGCGGTCGCCCTCTCGCAGGTCCTGCCACTGCGGGTGGATGCGGTCGGCGCTCGCTCGGCCGCCGTTGTCGAGGCGGTCGAAGCTGTAGAAGCCGCCGCGGTCGCAGCCCATCTGCACCAGCCACGGCCACACGCGCTCCGGCGGCGCCGCGATCGTGGTCGCCATCGCGCCGTGCCGACGGCCGCCGGGAATGAGGTCATCTCCGGGATAGGGCGCCGTCCGCTCCTGGTTGCTCGTACCGAGCCACTGGATACGGGGACGCAGAACCGATGCGTAGACGGCGAGAGCGCCCGCAGCGCCGGCACCCACCCACTTCCGGCGCGCGGTAATGCGCATGCGACGGTCTCCTGGGTCGCGGAGCCGACTTCGTTGTCGCCCTGGGGCCGTCCACAACCCGGCGGTCCGCACTGCGCGACGCGAATCGTTGCCCATGGCGATCACGTTCGGCCTCGGCGGTGTGTCCGCAGTGCGATAGCCGCGGCGGCAATGGCGCCCGCGCCAATGATGAGTCCCGCCCACAGGACAGTGTCCTTCATCGCGCCACCGAGGTCCTCGCCGACCGCGAGCTTGGCACTGGCTTCGGCCGGCGCGCCGGCGGATACGGTGTAGCGCCCGGCCGTGCCAACGTCGAAGCTGCCGACGGCCTTGGCGACCAGACCGGCGCGGTCATAACGTACGTCGCCTCGATAGGCCGTCACAGCAACCAGTCGACCTGACGGGTCGAGAACGCGAACCCCAAGCCGGCCCAGCGACGGCTCCGCGGTCCCCTCGTAGTAGATGACCAGCTTGCCGGATGCGGTCATGGGGATTGTCGTGGCGCCGGGCAGCGACACTCGCGCAAAGTCGTCAGGCGAGCTGATGACGTCGAGGGTTCGAGCGGTGGCCCAGCCGACGGCCGCGATGAGCGCGACGATCGCGATCGCGGCCGCGAGCCAGTAGCCGAGCGGAACGCGACGCTTG
>JAXDHC010000513.1:0-11146 GCA_034664705.1 Solirubrobacteraceae bacterium | reverse complement strand
CCCTGGGCCGACCCGATCAACGCCCGCGCGATGGCGGAGGTCGCGCTGCTCGGCGTCACCGGCGGGCTCCTCGGCTGCTGGATCCTCTTCTACCGCCTCGCCTACAGCGCCGAGTCGCTGGCCCACGCGCTGCTGCCCGGGCTCGTGATCGCCGCGCTGGCCGGCCTGCCGCTGCTGCTCGGCGGCGCCGCGGGGCTGCTCGTCGCCGCCGTCGCGGTCGCGCTGGCGGGGCGCACGCCGGCGATCGGCCACGACACCGCGGTGGCCGTCGTCGTGTCCGGCCTGCTCGGCCTCGGGGCGCTGCTCGCCCTGTCGCCGGAGACGCCGGCGCGGCTGCAGGAGCTGCTCTTCGGCAACGTGCTCGGCGTGAGCGACGGCGACCTCGCGCTCGCGGGCGGGCTGGCCGCGGCCGTGCTCGGCGCCCTCGCGCTGCTGCATCCGAGCCTCGCCCTCGTCGCCTTCGACCGCGCGAGCGCGCCTGCGCTCGGGCGCCGCCCGCTGCTCGTCGACATCGCGCTCGGCGTGCTCGTCGCGCTCGCGATCCTCGTGGCCGTCCAGGGCCTCGGCAACCTGCTCGTCGTCGCGGTGCTCATCGCCCCCGCGGCCGCCGCCCGGCTCGTGACGCGCCGGATCTCCACGATGATGGCCGCGGCCGTGGCGATCGCGGTGGCCGCCGGCGTCGCGGGCCTCTACGCGTCGTTCTACCTCGGCACCGCGGCCGGCGGCTCGATCGCCGGCGCCCTCGTGCTCGCCTACGCCCTCGCCCACGCCACGCGCGCGGTGACCGGGCGGCTCGCGACGGCGCGCTGACCGCGACCGCGCCGTCAGCCGCGACAGTCGGCGCAGGCGCCGTGCAGCACGATCTCGTGCTCGGCGACCTCGAAGGTCACGCGCTCGGCGACGCGGTCGATCGTCGCCTCGAGCTCGTCGTCGGCGAACGGGATCACCTCGCCGCAGCGCGCGCAGACCATGTGGTGATGGTGCTCGGCGCCGGGCCGGTTGGGCTCGTAGCGCGCGATGCCCTGGCCGACGTCGATCCGCGTCACCAGGCCCAGGCCGTCGAGCTGGTCGAGCGTGCGGTAGACGCTCGCGCGCCCGACGCCGCGGCCGTCCTCGCGGAGCTTCGCCTCGATCTCGTAGGCCGACAGCGCACAGCTCTGCGCATCGAGCAGCGCGATGACCGACGTGCGCGCGCCGCCGCGGCGGAATCCGGCCTCGGAGAGCCGCGCCTCCGCGAGCTCGGACCAGGTACCGCCGTTTGCAGGCATCGCGGGACAGCGTACCTTGGCAGGGGATGCACGATGGCCAGCTGATCCTGGCGGCCGGCGCGCTGCTCGGCGCCGGCCTCCTCGCCTCCCTGCTTGCGGGGCGCATGCGCGTTCCCAGCCTCGTGCTGTTCCTCGGCGTCGGCATGGTGGTCGGCTCCGACGGCCTCGGCTGGATCGACTTCGGCGACTACGAGCTCGCCCGGACCATCGGCGTCGTCGCGCTGGCGCTCATCCTCTTCGAGGGCGGCCTGACCTCGGGCCTGCTCGAGATCCGGCCGGTCCTGCGCGCGGCCATCGCGCTCGCCGTGATCGGGACGCTCGTCACCGCGGCCGTCACCGGCCTGGTCGCCGCGTGGCTCTTCGACCTCTCCACGCTCGAGGGGCTCCTGCTCGGCGCGGTCCTCGCCTCGACCGACGGCGCGGCGATCTTCGGCCTCCTGCGCGGCTCGACGCTGGAGCGCAAGCTCGCGCGGACGCTGGAGGCCGAGTCCGGCCTGAACGACCCCGTGGCCGTCCTGCTCGTCCTCGGGTTCATCGAGTGGATCCGGCGCCCCGACTACGGCGTCGTCGACATGCTCGCGCTGCTCGTCCAGCAGCTCGGCATCGGCGTCGTCGTCGGCGGTCTCGTCGGCGTCGGCGCGGTCGCCGTGCTGCGCCGCGTCCGGCTGGACTCGCCCGGCCTGTACCCGGTCGCCTCGCTCGCCGCCGCGGCGCTGGCGTTCGGTGGCGCCGACACCCTCCACGGCTCCGGGTTCCTCGCGGTCTACCTCACCGGCCTGGCGCTCGGCACCTCCGGGATCCCCGCGCAGCGGACGGTCGCGACGTTCCACCAGGGGCTCGCCTGGGTGGCGCAGGTCGTCCTGTTCCTCACGCTGGGGCTGCTCGTCTTCCCGAGCGCCCTCGGGAGCATCGCGCTCCAGGGCACCGTCCTCGCGCTCGTCGTGGTGCTCGTCGCCCGGCCCGTCGCGGTGTGGCTGTCCACGGTCCGCGGCTACACGGCCGCCGAGCGCGTGATCCTCTCGGTCGCCGGGCTGCGCGGCGCGGTGCCCGTCGTGCTCGCGACGTTCCCCGTCATCGCCGGCGTCCAGGGAAGCGGCGAGCTCTTCAACATCGTGTTCTTCGCAGTCCTCATCTCGACCGTGGTGCAGGGCGCGTCGTTCGAGCCGCTGGCCGAGCGGCTGGGGGTGACCACGCGCGAGCCGGCGTTGCCGACGCCGCTGGCGGAGGCGGGCACGGTGCGCGCGCTCGGGGCCGAGGTGCTCGAGTTCCCGATCGGATCCGGCGACGCGATCGCCGGTGCGTCGGTGCGCGACCTCGGGCTGCCGCGAGAGGCGGTCGTCAACGTGATCGTCCGCGACAACCAAGCGATCCCGCCGCGCGGGTCGACGCGCCTGCAGGCCGGCGACCACCTGCACCTCCTCATCCGCCAGGAGATGACCGGCCTGATCCCCGGGCTCCTGCGGCGCTGGCGCGAGGGCCCGATCGGCCCGCCGCCGCGGCCGCCGCGCGTGCCGCTCGGGCGCCCGACGCTGCTGACCGTGCGCCCCGCCGCGGCCGGCCAGGTCGAGGGCGACATCTCGCGCCCGCGCAGCGTGCTCGACAAGCCGGTCGTCGCGCAGCTGCGCATCCGCCGCGACACCCCCGGCGCGCTCACCGCACTGGCCGACGGCCGCTACGCCGTGACCGGGCCGCTCGTCGTCGTCGGCAGCCGCCGGGACATCACCCTCTTCGCCACGCGTCGCATGCGCCGCCTGGCCGCGGAGGACCCCGAGCGCCAGTGGCTGCAGAACGTCATCGGCGCGATGGCGTCGGACATGCCCGAGTAGCCGCGCGCTGCAACGCCGCCTGCGCGCGGCAGGAGGGCCAGCGCGGCCGCCGAACCGCACGGCCATGCGCAACCGCCAGCTCCACGCCGCGCTCGCCGCCTTCGCCGAGGAGGCGGGCTGGCAGCTTCACGCGGTCACCGCCGAGGGCGCCGAGGTGCCGTTCGAGGTGATCGCCTCCGGGCGCCGTGACGCGCCGCTGTACTGCTACCGGCCGCTGACGGCCGACTTCATCGCGCGGCGCGTGAGCCTGCTCGGCGGCCTGCCGAGCTACGCGGCGGCGCTCGGGGCGCTGTCGGCGTGCGGCGGCCTCGACGCCTACCTCGAGGCGCGCGGCGAGCCCGCACCGCGCGAGCCGCGGGCGCGCGCGGAGGCGACGCTGCGCACGTTCCTCGGGCGCGTCTTCGAGGACTCGACCGACTTCGAGCTCGCGCCGGAGCGCCTGCACGACGCGCTCGGCGAGCTCGAGAGCGCGCTCTGCGACGGGCGCACGGAGACGGTGGTCATCGCGCCGCTGCTCGGCCTCGACGTCGCCTCGTCCGAGGTGGCCCTGGGCGACGGCCTGACCCTCGTGCGCGGGGACGCCTTCCCCGAGGACGCGCCGGGCGAGGCGCTCTGGGCGCCCGGCGCGCCGCGGGCGCACCTGCTCGCCGTGCTGCGCTGGGAGGCCGCGCCGGGCGACGCCTCGCCGGTGGCCCATGCGCGGGTCCGGCTGCGCCGCCTGCTCACCGCGCTCCGCCTCTTCGAGGCCGGCGGCTTCGCCTTCGGCCCGCTGGCGTGGACGCGCACCGGCGGCGGCGCGTGGCAGCCGTTCGCGCTCGGCACGGTGGGGCGGCGGACCGGCGATCCGGTCGCCGTCGCGCCCGAGCAGGAGGACGAGCTGCGAGCGTTCTGCAGCCTCGTCTCGCGCCGCACGCCGCGTCAGGGCGAGCTCGCCTGGGCGCTGCGGCGCTTCGAGATGGCCTGCGAGCGCACGGTGCCGGCCGAGGCGCTGAGCGACCACCTGCTCGCGCTCCGTGCGCTGCTCGAGCCCGAGGGCCCGGCGTCCGGGCGCCTGCCGGGGCGGCTCGCCGCGCTGTGCGCGACCGAGGACGGCCGCCCGGCGCTGGCGCACCGCATCGCGCACACCGCCGACCTGGAGCGCCCGCTGATCGCCGGGCTGGCGGTCGACCCGGCCATCGACACGCTCGTGGCCGAGCTCGCCGGCCACCTGCGCGCGCTGTTGCGCGACGTCCTCTGCGGGCACCTCGACGCCGACCTGCGCGGCGTGGCCGACGACATCCTGGCCGAGGGCGCGCGGGCGGCGCCGGTGGAGGCGGCGGCGATCGAGACGCCGCGCGCGGCGGTGGCGGCCGGGGCCTACGCGCCCTCGGCGGCGCCGGGACGCGCGGAGGGCGCGCGATGAGGCTTCGCCGCCACGTCCTTCGCCGGCGCGTGCGCCTGCTTCGGGGCGCGTTCGTCCGTCGCCGGGCGACGCGGCCGGTCCTCGCCCTCTGAGGCGGCCTTCCGGCGGCGGTCGGGCCGCGGGCGCGGCGGCGGCCGCGTGGCGGTCAGCGCGACGGTGGCGCGCGCGGCGCGGCCGTTCGCCGCACGCGCGTCCAGAATGACGGCGTGGCGCCCGGCGCTGCGCACCGGGAGCACGATCCGCGCGCCGGCGCGCCCGAGCGCCAGGCGGCGCCACAGGACGACGCGGCCCGTCGCGTCGCGCACGGCCAGCTGCGCGGTCGTCTGCTTCGACGCGCCGAGGACGATCGTCACGCGGCGCGGCGCGCGGACGCGCGCGGGCGCGCTCAGCGAGAGGCGCGCCGGCTCGCGCGTGTAGCGCCGGAAGCGCGCTGCGGCCGGGCAGAAGCCGCGCGCCAGGGCGCGGTCGCACAGGCCGCCGGCGAACCCCGCGGCGAGCCGGTGGTAGTTGAGGTCGGCCTCGTCGCCGCCGAGGCTGTAGAGCGTCCAGGCCCCGGTGTCGAAGCTCGGCAGCTGCGACGCGAGCGATCGCGCGCCGCGCCGCGCGAGCCTCGCGGCGGCGCGATCGCCCGTGATGCGCGCGTAGTCCGCGACGCCGATGAGCGCCTGCTCCTCGCCGTTGAGGACGCGCATCGAAGGCCGGAAGGCGTACATCGCCAGGTGGCTGATCCGCCCGCCGCTGCGCACCGCCGTCCCGCGCGGCGCGGGGGCGACGAGGGTCCGGTACGCGGCGCGGGCCGCGGTCCGGTACCGGACGTCGCCGGTGATCCGGTAGCTGCGCGCGAGCGCCTGCGCGCCGGTGGCCTGCGTCATCGCCGAGATCCAGCCGGGGCGCCCGCCGCCGAAGGGGAAGAGGTACTCGAAGCGCAGCGAGCGCCCGGCGGGGACCGAGAGCTCGAGCAGCCGGTCGGCGGCCGCGCGCAGCGTCGCGCGGCGGCAGCGCCACCCGCGGCGGCGCGCCGCGCGGGTGCACGTCGCGGCGAGCGCGTTGACCCTGCCGATCGTGCCGAGCGGGTGCAGCTGGACGCCCGCCGGCGGCCGGTAGGAGTAGACCGCGCTGTCGCCCGGCACCCGCGGGCGGCCACCGGCGACGGGCAGGGACGACGCCGTGCGGGCGACCGTCAGGCTCGCCTGCACGCCGGCCATCGCCGGTGCGATGCGTCCCGCGCGGAGGCCGCCCGAAGCCGCGAGCCCGCGGGCGTTGGCGATCGCGTCCGCGACGATCTCGCGCCGTCCGGCGGGCAGCCGCCCGGCGGCCGTCCTGGCGCGGCGCCAGATGACGCGGTAGCGCGTCGCATCCGCGGCGTGCAGGGCGCCGAGCGTCTCGGCCCGGGTGATGGCCTGAAGGACGGTGCGGGCGGGCGCGCGGCTCACCGCCGCGGGATCGGGCGCCGGCGGCGAGGCCGTCAGCGGCGGGGCCGACACCGCCATCGCGAGCGTGGCCGCGCCGAGCGCCGACAGCGCGGCCATCAGGGGTCGACCCGCACGGAAGGTGGTGGCGCGGCCCGGCGCATGGCCCATTCATCGGCACGGGCGTGGCTGGGGTGGAGTGCGCAGACGCGCACACTTGCCGGCGGGCTGGTGGACGGCCGGTGGCGTTCCGCGTTCGCCGCGGTGGGCCGGGGCGCTCGCGGGCCGGCATCGGGGGGCCGCGCGGCCGCCAGGCGGGTGGTGGCGCCCCGGGCGGTGGGACGCGCGGTCGGTCTGTACGCCTGAGGCTGACGAAGTGCCCGCTCGTTCGTCGCGGACCGCGCACGAAGCGCCGGGGTTGCAGTTCGTGCCCTGAGCGGGAACGAACCGCAACGCCGCGCCGGGCGCCTACCCGTCCCGCGCGAACAGGTGCGCGTGCACGGCCACGAGGCCGTCGATGTCGTGCACGTCGCCCGCCAGCTGGGGGACGATCACGGGGTCGTCGTCGCCGGTCTCGCGGCGCAGGCGCTCCAGCGCGGCGGCGTCGCGCTCGGCGAGCGCGCGCTCCTCGGCGTGGGCGCGCGCCACCTTGGCGGCCAGGCGGGCGCCGAGCGCCGCCTCCAGGGCCTCGGCGCCGCCCTCGTGGCCCGCATCCCCGTCGAGCGCGTGCACGCGGTTGACCACCAGCCCGCCGAACGGCATCCCGTGGTCGGCGAGCTTGCCGCGGAAGAAGATCGCCTCCTCGACCGGCTCGCGCTCGGGCGAGCTGACGATGAGGAACGTCGTGGCCGGGTCGCTCAGCAGCGCCTTGACGCCCTCGGCGCGCTCCTTGAAGCCCTCGATCAGCCCGCCCAGCGCGCGGAAGAACACGCCGAGGTCTTCGAGCAGGTCGACCCCCGTGAGGCGCCGCAGCACCGAGAGGACGACGCTCGTCCCGGCGCCCACGAGGCGGGCGGCCAGCCCGGTCGGCGCGAGGAACACCTGCAGCGCCCGGCCCTCGAGGAAGCCGGTGAGCCGGTCCGGGGCGTCGAGGAAGTCCAGCGCGTTGCGCGACGGCGGCGTGTCCAGGACGAGCACGTCGAAGCGCCCGGAGCGGTCGAGCTCGTAGAGCTTGGCCACCGCCGTGAACTCCTGCGAGCCGGCGACCGCCCCCGAAAGCTGCTGGTAGATCCGGTTGCCGAGCACGTCGTCGCGGACGCCCGAGTCGGGGGCCAGGCGCTCGATCAGCTCGTCGAACGTGCGCTTGGCGTCGAGCTGCATCGCCCAGAGCTCGCCCTGCATCTCGATGCCGTGGCCCGCGAAGCGGTCGGCGTCGACGAGCCGCGGCTCGTTGTCGAGCTCGGCGAGGCCGAGCGAGTTGGCCAGGCGCTTGGCCGGATCGATCGTCACGACGGCGACGCGCTGCCCCGCCGCCGCCAGGCCCATCGCCAGCGCGGCCGAGGTGGTCGTCTTGCCCACCCCGCCCGATCCGGCGCAGATCACGATCCGCCGGCCCGCGAGGCGCGCTCTCACAGCGCGCGGTCCAGCGCCCGCGCCAGCGGCTCGATGTGCGTCGCGTCGAGCAGCGCTGCGGACACGAACGGCATCGTCGTCACGGGCGCGCGGGCGGTGCGGCGCAGGCGGGCGAGCTGGGCCCGCTGGGCGCGGGCGCGGGCGTGCGCGGTCAGCGCCGCGCGCACCGGCGCCGACGGCGGCGCCGCGCGCAGCGCCTCGACCTCCGCAGCGCTGAAGCGGTCCGGCAGCAGACCGTTGGCGACCACGAGGTCGACCTCCAGGCCGACGGTCGCCGGCAGGGCGTCCTGGAGGGCGAGCGTCTCGTTGACCGGCATCTCCTCGGGCCGGGCGACCGCGACGACGCCGGTCCTCGCCGGGTCGGAGAGCATCGCGTCGATGATGCGGCCCTGGCGCGCGATGCGCCCGACCATCGCCGTGTCGGCGAGGGTCCGCGGCGCGGCGAGCACGGCGACGCCGTGGCCGGTCGCGGGCGCGTCGAGGATGACGAGGTCATACGGCTTCGCGCCCGGCGTGCGGCGGTCCTCCTGCGCGAGCTCCCACGCCTTGCCGACCGTGAGCAGCTCGCGCAGCCCGGGCGTCGCGGCGGCGAAGTAGTTGAACCCCCGGCTGGAGATCAGCACCTCCGCGAGCGCCCGCGAGGGAAGCTGGTCGGCGAGGTACTCCTCCATCGCCTCCTCGGGGTCGATCGAGATGTGGTGCAGCCCGGGAGCCAGCTCGTCCTCGTGCACGCCCGTGCCGCCGAGGACGCGCGAGACGTCGTCGCGCCGCGCGACCTCGGCGATGATCGTCCGCAGCCCGCGGCGCGCGGCGACGAGCCCGAGCGCCGCGGCCACGGTCGACTTGCCCACGCCGCCCTTGCCGGTGACGACGACGAGGGGCTTGCCGAGCAGCGCGGCGGCCGGCGCCGCGGGCGCGGCGGTCGCGGCGGCGTCAGCCATCGGCGCGCCGGCCCGTGCGGCCGCCGCCCGGCGAGGCGCACGTCATTCCTCGCCGTCCCAGTACTCCACCTGCGCGACGCGAAAGCGCACCCCGAGCCCGCGCAGGGCGACCTTCGCCGAGCGCGGGTACCACACCATGTCGTTGGGGTCGCGCGTGCCGTAGCCGAGCAGCGTCAGTGGCCCCGGGCCGGCGCGGAAGGCGTGCGCCACGCCCGTGCCCGGCGGCCGGGAGACGACGTGCCCGGCGCGGATCGGGTGCTCGTCGTCGCCGAGCAGCGCCGACCCCTCGCCGTCGAGCACGACGAAGAGCTCCTCGTCGGCGGAGTGGCAGTGCGGCGGGTAGCCGAGCGCGCCCGCCTCGATCTCCAGGATCCGCATGCCGGTGTGCGCCGCGCCGAGCGCGGGGCCCAGCCGGCGGACCGCCATGGCGGTCTCGCCGCGGCGGACCTCCTCGGCGGCGATCTCGCCCGCCGCCACGATCCCGGCCGGGCGCGGCGCCGGATCGCCGAGCTCGACGGGGCCGGCCTGCGCCTCGCGCTCCCACGGGCTCGGGCCCTGGCCGGCCTCCGTCCACGTCCGCCCGATCCAGGCCACGCCGGCGCGCGGCAGCCGCCCGACCTCGGCCCGGAGGCGCTCGCCGAGCATGAGCACCTCGAGGCCGCCGGCGCCGCCGACGAGCGTGTGCGCGGCCCCGCGGGCGGGGTGCAGCAGCGCGTCGCCGGCGCGGACCGCATACGTCGTGCCGTCCTGCCAGGACAGCCCGTCGCCGGCGAGCACGAAGCACATCTCCTCCTCGCCGTCGTGGGCGTGGGCCGGCGTGCTCTGACCGCCGGGCGCGATGCGGATCCGCCGCGCGCCGACCCGCGCGGTGCCCGCCGCAGAGCCGAGGTCGGTCCACGCGCCGCGCATCGGCCCGACCTCCGCGACCCGCTCCGGCACATCGTCCCAGTGACACAGCATCCGGCGGCGATGCTAGTCCTCCGGGTCCGCCGTGAAGGATCCGCCGCCTCGCGGGCGAATACGGCGCTGTCATGGAGAGCGCGCAGACCAGACCCCGTGTCATCGCCTTCGCCAACCAGAAGGGCGGCGTGGCGAAGACGACGACCACGCTGAACCTTGCGGTCGCGTTCGTCGAGAAGGGGTTCCGGGTGCTGTGCATCGACATGGACCCACAGGGCAACCTGACGATGTCGCAGGGCATCGACCCCGACTCGCTCGAGACGTCGATGTACGACGTGCTCGTCCACCACACGTCCCTGCGCGAGGTGATCCGCAAGCGCGAGGTCGACATCGCGTGCGCCTCGATCGACCTCGCCGGCGCCGAGATCGCGATGAGCACGCAGATCGGCCGGGAGCGCTCGCTGGAGAAGGCGCTGCGCGGCGTCGCCGGCGACTACGACTTCGTGTGCATCGACACCCCGCCAAGCCTCGGGCTGCTCACGATCAACGCGCTGACGGCCGCCGACAAGGTGATCGTCCCCGTGCAGTGCGAGTATCTGTCGATGCGCGGGCTCATCCAGCTGCAGAACACGCTGCAGATGATCCGCGAGAACCTGAATCCCGACGTCGAGATCGAGGGCATCCTGCCGACGCTCATGGACACCCGGACCGTGCACGCCAAGGAGGCGATCGAGATCCTCGAGGAGAACTTCGGCGATCGCGTCTTCGCGTCGCGGATCAAGAAGACGATTCGCTTCGCGGAAGCGCCCGTCAAGGGAATGTCGGTCCTCAAGTACGATCCGGACGGGATGGCCGCCCAGTCCTATCGCGATCTCGCGAAGGAGGTTCTCGCCAATGGCAAGCGGTAAGCGAGCGAGCATGCGGGAGGGCCCCCTGGCCGCCCTGTTCCGTCGCACCGACGAGGAGCCGGAGCGCGACGGCGAGCGCCGCGACACCGAGCCCGCCCCGGCCGCCGAGCAGCCGCCGCCGGCCCGGCCCCGGGCCGAGGCGCCCTCGGCGCCCGTGACGCCGCGCCCGGCCACGCCGGCCGGTCAGGACCAGCGCCGCGCGCCGCAACCGCCGGCGCAGCAGCGAGCGCCCGAGCCGCAGCGCCAGACGCCGCAGCCGCGGCCGGCGAGCGAGCCCGAGGATGACCGCGAGGCGTCGGCGCACCCGCGCGAGACCGGCTACCCGCATCCCTCGCTGGGGGCGACGCCGCCGCCGGTCGAGGACGACGCGCCCCGCGTGCCGTCGCCGCAGGAGCGCCTGCGCCATGCCTTCACCACCGACATCCCGGAGAACATCCTGGACGCTCCGCGCGAGCCCATCCGATACGACCGCGAGCCCGAGCCGGCGGCGCCTCCGTATCCGCGCGCCGCGCACGAGGAACCGACGCCCTGGGGCCAGGCCAAGCCGGTCGGCCACCCGGTCATCCGGGTCGTCGGCGTGGGCGGGGCGGGCGTCAACGCCGTCAACCGGATGGTGGAGGCCGAGATCGAGGGCATCGAGTTCCTCGCGGTCAACACCGACCTGCAGTCGCTGCAGCAGTCCACGGCCGACATCACGCTGCACATCGGCCCGGACGTCACGCGCGGCCTCGGCGCCGGCTCGGACCCGAACCTCGGCCGGGCCGCGGCGATGGACGAGTACGACCGCATCAAGGCGCTGCTCAAGGGCTCGGACATGATCTTCATCGCCGCCGGCGCCGGTGGCGGCACGGGGACAGGCGCCGCGCCCGTCGTGGCCCGCATCGCCCGTGAGGTGGGCGCGCTGACCGTCGGCATCGTGA
>JAXDHC010000512.1:0-3824 GCA_034664705.1 Solirubrobacteraceae bacterium | reverse complement strand
CTGCTCGACGTGTTCGTGCGCGGGCCTGCGGAGCCGCGTGACGTGTGGGCGCGCGCGGAGCCGCGTGACGTGTGGGCGCGCGCGGAGCCGCGTGAGGTGTGGGGGGCGCGGCTCCTCGAGCCGCGCGACGGGTCAGCGACCGGCGACCTTGGCGATGTACGCGGCGACGTCGTCCGCGTCCTCGCCGTCGACCAGCGCGGCCGGCATCTGACCCTGGCCGCGGGCGCGACCGTTCTTGATGGCGTCCAGCGTGAGCGCCTTCGGCGGGTGCAGCGCATCGAGGTTCGGGCCCACCTTGCCCACCGCGTTGGATGCGCTCAGCGTGTGGCACGTCGCGCAGCGCTCGCGGAAGACCTCACGCCCGCTCTGCTCGGCAGCGGTCAGCTGGACCCCTCCGGGCGCGCTGTCGGCGCTCTCGCCGTTGGCGACCACGAGCCCCGGCACGACGACGCCGAGCAGGAGGACCACGAGCCCCACGACGCCCGCCACGGCCTTGCGATTCCCGCGCGACGGTCCGGCGACTCGCGCGGCGCCGCGCCGCGCGCCGCTGAACGCGGCGAACACGACGGCGAGCCCGATCACGATGAACGCGATGACGAAGGCGAGGGCGGTGATCACGGCGGGCAACATACACGCGGCGGTAGCCGGATGACGCCGCAGTGCCACGTCGAGCGGCCCCGCGGCATCGCCCCGAGGCCCGGCGTCACCGCCGCCGCCCCTGCGCGAAGCTCATGACGGGCGGCGCCACGGCGCGGAAGTCGTCGGCCGCGCCGCCCTCGCGAACCCCGCGCCGGTCGACCTCGTCCCCGGGCGCGAACCGCCCCTCCGCCGCGTCCTCGGCCCCGGCCGGCGGCGGGTCGGTCGCCGGCGCGCCCGCGCCGCTCGCAAGGTCGCCGCCGCCGGCGGCCGGCCCGCCGGGTGCGGCGCCGGGGGGCGCGGCGCCGCGCGGCGCGGCGCCGCCCGGCGTGGCGCCGCCGGCCCCAGCGGTGCTCGGCGCGGTGCCCGCGCTCGGGGCGCCTCCCGGTGCTGTCGCCGGGGCGGCCGAGCCGACCGCCGCGATCGCGCCGCGCTGGGGCGTGCCGGGCCCTGCGCCGATCGCGCCGCCGCCGCCCACAGCCACGAGCGGCTGCTCGGCCAGGATGCGCCGGCGCTCGCGCTCGTCGAGCGGCGAGAAGTCCTTGACGGGGGCGAGCGGGCGATCGCCGAGCAGGTCCGGCGCGTCCAGCGCGACGATGCGGCGGACGAGGACGTTGATCGCGCCGCCGGCCGAGGGATGTCGCTCGAGGGTGCCGTCGACGAGCACGAGCGGCTCCGAGCGCACCGTCAGCCGATCGCGCTCGTAGACCTTCGGCGGCACGATCAGGTTGACCGTGCCCGCCTCGTCCTCGATGAGCAGGAACACCACGCCCTTCGCGGTCCCCGGACGCTGGCGCGCGACGACGAGTCCCGCGATGCGCACGGACGTCCCGTGGGGCCGCGTCGCCAGATCGGCGCTCGAGACGGCGCCCTGCGCGCGCAGGCCGTCGCGCAGGAGCCGCAGCGGGTGGCGGTGGACCGTCAGGCCGGTCGTCGCGTAGTCGGCGATCATCGCGTCCCACTCGGCGACCGGCGCCAGCGCGGGCGCCTCGGGCAGGTCGATCGGGAGCGCGAGCTGGGTGCCGTCGTCGCCCGCCGCGAACGCCGGCGCCGCGATGCCCAGCCGCCACAGCGCGGTGCGCCGCGCCGACGGCGACGGCGACGGCGACGGCGAAGCGGACGCCGCGCCCGGCTCCCCCGCGCCCCGCTCCCCGGCGGCCGCTCCCTCCGCGAGCGCGTCGCAGGCGCCCGACCACGCCAGCCGCTCGAGCGCCGGGCGCCCCGCCCCCGCCCGCGAGGCCAGATCGTCGAGCGAGCGGAACGGGCCCTCCGCCCGGCGGGCGGCGACCAGCGCGGCGACCTCGTCGGCCCGCACGCCGAGGATGTAGCCCAGCCCCAGCCGCACCGCGCCCTCCGGCGTGACCGTGCAGCCGACCTCGCTCTCGTTGACGTCGGGCGGCATGATCTCGATCCCCCGGCGCTGCGCCTCGTGCACGAGCGCGTCGGGCGGGTAGAAGCCCATCGGCTGCTCGTCGAGCAGCGCGCACAGGAACTCCGGGCCGTAGTGGACGCGCAGCCACGTCGACTGGTAGGCGAGCAGGCCGAACGCGGCGCCGTGGGCCTTCGGGAATCCGAAGCCCGAGAAGCCGACGATCATCGTCCACACGCGCTCGGCCATCGCCGCGTCGGCGTCGGGCCAGCGCGCCCTGGCGCCCTCGACGAACCCGCGGTGGTGCGCCTCGATCGCCGCCGCGGAGCGCTTGCGGCTCATCGCGCGGCGCAGCCCCTCTGCCTCGCCCGGCGAGAACCCGGCGAAGGCCATCGCGACCTCGATGACCTGGTCCTGGAAGATGATCGTGCCGAGCGTGTCGCGCAGCACCGGCTCCAGCGACGGGTGGTCGTAGGGGATCTCGAAGTCGGGGTCCACGCGCAGCTTCTGGCGGCGCTCGATGTAGGGGTTGACCGCGCCGCCCTGGATCGGGCCCGGACGCACGATCGCCACCTGGATCGTCAGGTCGTCGAGCGTCTCGGGACGCGTGCGCCGCAGCGAGCCCATCTGCGCGCGGCTCTCGATCTGGAAGACGCCGGTCGTGTCGGCGTTCTGGATGCACTCGAAGGTGGCGGGATCGTCGTACGGGATCCGCGACAGGTCGATCCGCTCGGCGCGCCGCGCGGCGATCATCTCGACGCAGCGCTCGACCGCCGACAGCATCCCCAGGCCGAGGAGGTCGATCTTCAGGAAGCCGGCGTCGGCGCAGGAGTCCTTGTCCCACATGACCATCTGGCGGCCCTCCATCGCCGCCGGCACCACCGCGCAGCAGTCCACCAGTGGGCGCGTCGAGACGATCATGCCGCCGGAGTGCTGGGACAGATGGCGCGGCAGCCCGTGGGCCTCGTGCGAGAGCTCGACGAGCCAGCGCCAGCGCCCCTCGCGCTCGCGCCCCTCGCCCAGCGCGGTCACGATGTCGCGGTCGACCGCGTCGCCCGACCAGCCCTCCGAGCCGCGGGCGACGCGCTCGATCTCGCCCGGCGGCAGCCCGAGCGCCTTGCCGAGCTCGCGGATCGCCCCGCGGGCGCGGAACGTCGGGAAGGCGGCGACGAGTGCCGAGCGCTCGCGGCCGTAGCGCTCGTGCACGCGCGGGATGAGGACCTCGCGGATGTCGCGCGGGAAGTCGAGGTCGATGTCGGGCAGCGCGGTGATCTCCTCGTTGAGGAAGCGCCCGAGCAGCAGCCGGTTCTCGATCGGGTCGACGTGCGAGAGGCCGGAGAGGTAGCAGACGATCGACGACACGGACGAGCCGCGTCCGCGCCCCGGCGGCAGCAGCGCCCGCGCGGTGTCCGGGCCGCGGACCACGACGGCGACCACGCGCGCGAGCTCGAGGAGGTCGCGGTGCAGCAGGAAGAACCCCGAGAGGCTCAGGCCGGCGATCAGGCGCAGCTCCTCCTCGAGCCGGGGTGCGGCCTCGGCCCGCAGCGGATGCCCCGGCGGATAGCGCACCGAGAAGCGCTCGGCGCACACGCGCGCGAGCGATGCGTCGGCCTCGGGGTCCTCCGCGCCGGGATAGCGGTAGCCGAGGTCCTGCGTGAGGTCGAAGCGCAGCGTCTCGGCCAGGCGCGCGGTCTCGGCCACCGCGTCGGCGTGGTCGGCGAAGCGGGCGGCCATCGCCTGCGGCGTCGTGAGGACGTGGGAGTGGTTGCCGCGGCGCACGGGCTCGGAGGCGTCGAGGGTGGCGTGCTCGCGCAGCGCG
>JAXDHC010000511.1:0-10583 GCA_034664705.1 Solirubrobacteraceae bacterium | reverse complement strand
CTCACCCGAGGCGGTCCGCCTCCGCCAAATCGGGGACATCTTCAGGAGGCTGGTCCCGAGCAACCCCGCCGGTGAGGCGAGCTCGGGATGAGATCAGAGCACCGGATACGCTCGTAGACGCCACCTTTCGCGCGATCGCGGACGCGGGTTCGATTCCCGCCGTCTCCACTGCAGCAGTCGATCCAAGAGCCCCGGAACGGGGCTCTTGGTCGTTCCGGGGACGGCCGCGTACCGTTCGCCGCCGCGATGCCCGACGTCCGCCAGCCCTGACGGCGTCAGCGGGTGGCGGCGTCGGCCGGCGTCGGGTCGTCGGGGATGGGCCCGAAGAGCCCGGCGCGGAAGTCGGCGTACGCCTGCGCGTTCTCGGTCTCGGTGTTCATGAGGAACGGGCCGCCGAAGACGACCGGCTCGCGCACCGGTCGGCCGGAGTACGCGATGACGTACGCATCGGCTCCGGGTTCGGCGTCGATGGCGATGGGCGTGGTGCCGGTGCCCTCCGCGTCGAACCAGGCGGTCTGGCGGTGCTCGACGAGCGTCCGCTCGGGGCCGACGCGCACGGCGCCGCGGGCCACATGGAGCGCGACGGCGTGGTCGCCGGGGACCTCGTGAACGAATGACGCGGAGCGCTCCAGCTCGACGTCGAGCAGCGTGAGGGGCACGCGGAACCGCTCCTCGGCGGCGCCGGTGCGCCCGGCCGCGGCGCCGACATGAAGGCGGGCGGTCGCGCCGGGCCCGTGGATGAGCGTCGCGGCGTCGCGCGGCAGGTCGACGTAGCTGGTCGGCCCGAGCTTCTCCGACGCAGGCAGGTTCACCCAGGCCTGCAGGGTGCGCACGGGCCTGAGCTCGTGCGCGAGCTCATAGTGCATGGCGTACCGGCCGGCGACCATGTACTGCGCGTCGCCGCGGGCGAGCACGCCAAGGCCCCCGGCGTTGTCACGATGCTCGAGCCGGCCGTCGAGGACGAAGGTGAGCGTCTGAAAGCCGCGGTGCGGGTGCCAGGGGAACCCGCGGGTGCTGAACTCATCCTCGACGAGGATGACGAAGGGGTCCCACCGCGACGTGTCGGGCGGCAGGATGAACCAGCTGTCGTCGCTGGAGAACGTGGGCCCGTTGTGGACGGCGTCGACGATGAGCGTCGGCACGCGCGGTCGGACGGCAGATGACGTGGCGGGGATCGAGGTCATGCGAAGTCTCCGAAGCGGTGGGGCGAGGGAAGCCGGGAACCACGGTAGTTGCCCGTACAACTATACCGCGCCGAACGTTGGTTGCGGCTATCGCGCCGTGAGACCGACCCACGGCGGTCGGGGTTCGCCAGGGCGACCGTGAATCGCCCACATCGGCGACACCACCAGGCGTATCGTCCGCTGTGACAGCTCCCGCTGTCCATGGCCACCAGCATCGCCGTGGACGGCACCAGCGACCAGAGGGGGTCTTCGGAGATGTCCAGCGATCCGGGCCGGTCCACCGAGTTCGACGCCGTGGTCATCGGCGCGGGCTTCTCCGGTCTCTACATGCTCCACCGGCTCCGCAACGAGATGGGCCTGTCGACACGCGTGTACGAGGCGGCCGGCGGCGTCGGCGGGACCTGGTACTGGAACCGGTACCCGGGCGCCCGCAGCGACTCCGACAGCTACATCTACTGCTACTCCTTCGACGACGAGCTGCTGCAGGAGTGGGAGTGGAGCGAGCGGTACCCCGAGCAGCACGAGATCCGGGCCTACCTCGACCACGTGGCCGATCGGTTCGACCTGAGGAAGGACATCCGGTTCGACACCCGCGTCACGGCGGCGACCTTCGACGAGGCCACGAACACCTGGGCGGTGACCACCGACCGGGGCGACACCGTCACGGCGCGGTACGTGATCACCGGCGTCGGGGCGTTGTCGGCCGCGAACACGCCGCAGTTCGCGGGCATCGACTCGTTCCGGGGCGCCTCGTACCACACCGGCCGGTGGCCGCACGAGGGGGTCGACTTCACCGGGCAGCGGGTGGGCGTGATCGGCACCGGCGCGAGCGCGGTCCAGGCCATTCCGCTGATCGCTCGGGAGGCGACCGAGCTCACGGTCTTCCAGCGCACCGCCAACTACATCGTCCCCGCCAACAACGGCCCGGTCCCGCCCGAGGTCGTCGCGGCGCGCAAGGCCGACTACGACGGCATCAGGCAGCGGCTGCGCGAGTCCAACTTCGGCTTCGAGCTCTACTTCCTCGAGAAGGGGGCCCTGGAGGTGTCCGACGAGGAGCGCGAGGCGGCGCTCATGGCCAGGTGGCAGGAGGGCGGGTTCGGCATCTGGCTCGGCAGCTACGCCGACATGTTCTTCGTCGAGGAGGCCAACGCGAAGATCCGGGAGTTCCTGCACGACCGGATCCGGGAGAAGGTCGACGACCCCGAGACCGCCGAGCTGCTGATCCCCAAGGGCTATCCGTTCGGCTGCAAGCGCAACCCGCTCGACTCCGGCTACTACGAGACGTTCAACCTCGAGCACGTTCACCTGGTCGACGTCAAGGCGAACCCGATCGGCGAGATCACCGAGGAGGGGCTCCGGCTCGACGACGGTACCGAGTACGCGTTCGACGCGATCGTGTACGCCACGGGCTTCGACGCGATGACCGGGCCGCTGAACAAGATCGACATCCGCGGCCGTGGCGGCCGGCTGCTGCGGGAGAAGTGGTCGGAGGGCCCGCGGACCTACCTGGGGCTGACCAGCGCGGGCTTCCCCAACCTGTTCACGATCACGGGCCCGCAGAGCCCGTCGGTGCTGTCGAACATGCCGGTCTCGATCGAGCAGCACGTGGAGTTCATCGCCCGGATCATCGGCGACATGCGCGACAGCGGCGCCGAGACGATCGAGGCCAGCCCGGAGGCCGAGGACGCCTGGGTGATCCACAACCAGGAGCTCGCGGAGGGAACCCTGTTCCCGACGGCGGACACGTGGTACATGGGCGCCAACATCCCCGGCAAGCCGCGCGTGTTCCTGCCGAACCTCGACTTCGTCGGGCCCTACCGGGCGAAGTGCGACGAGATCGCAGCCAACGGCTACCCCGGATTCGTCCGAGAGCGGTCGAGCGCCGGCGCGCCGCCGGAGACCATGACGCACTGACGGACGACCGGCGTCACGTCGCACCGGTTTCGCCCGGACACCCGCCGGACGACGCACGACGCCCGCTCACGCCGGCCGGCGCTCGGTCTCCCGAATCCGGAAGCGCATGACCAGGCGCGTCCCGCGGCCGGGCGCCTCGACCTCCAGCCCGTCGGCCAGTTGGGCGATGACCGCCAGGCCGACCCCCGCCCCGGGGCTGTCGGCTCGTGGGGACAGTCCCTCGCCGTCATCCTCGACCACCACACGCAGGTGGTCCCCATCGAGGCTCAGGGAGAGCCGAACGACGCCGGAGTCGTGGCCGTCGCCCGCGCGGTAGGCGTGGAGGATGACGTTCGTGACCGCCTCGGAGACGGCAAGCTCGACGGCCTTGGGGTCCGCATCGGCGCGCTGGGCGGACGCTCTCGCCGCCCGCCGGGCCCGCCCGGCGGTCGCCGGCACGGCGGGGAACGTCAGCTCGACCGGCGGGAAGGGCTCGCCTTGCATGAGCGTCGGCTGCCCGCATCCGGGCGTCCGCACGCGCCGCGCGTTGGCGCGAATGCCGCCCGCGGCGCCGCGGCGAAACTGACCGGGGCGGATCGGCGTTCAAGGACGCGTGCTGCGTGCCGATGACCGGGGC
Source organism: Solirubrobacteraceae bacterium (assembly GCA_034664705.1). Classification (GTDB taxonomy): domain Bacteria; phylum Actinomycetota; class Thermoleophilia; order Solirubrobacterales; family Solirubrobacteraceae; genus JAOPZW01. Next base: position 6,869 of record JAXDHC010000511.1, on the reverse strand, counting down.
GTCCGGCTCCGTGTCTGCCGGCGTGGTGGGTTCGGGCGACTCGGGGGGGCCGCCCGCCCACCACGTCCGGCGGCCGGTCGCTTCTCGCCGGCGAAGCCGCCGTCGGGGTCCTCGACTACGCCTCCGCCGGCCGCGTCTGGTCGCGGCGCGTCACCGTCAGGTAGGTCACCAGGACCAGGATGCAGGCGAGGAAGACGTAGCTGGTCCCCGTCGCGCCGATGCCGAGGCCACCGGCGTGCTTGGACTGCGACAGCAGGTCGCCGATCGAGGCGCCCAGCGGGCGGGTGAGGATGTACGCCAGCCAGAACGCGAGGACCGCGTTGAGCGCGAACCTGAAGTGGGCGATCGCGATGGCCGCGATGATGCCGCCGAAGATCAGCGCCGAGACGAAGTAGCCGAGCTTGAGCTTCTCCGCCGTGAGATCGCCGGCGGCGGTGCCGAGCGCGAACGTGAAGAGGATCGCGAGCCAGTAGAAGAGCTCGCGCCGGGTCGTGTAGATCGTGTGGATCGAGAGGGTGCGCTCGCTCGCGTACCAGACGGCGAACACGACCGCGAGCACGACGGCGAACACGGCGGTGCTGGTGGTGAGCGGCACGCCGTAGCGATCGGTCAGGTTGTCGGTGATCAGGGTGCCGAAGACGCTGATGACCACGACGACGGACCAGTAGGCGGAGGGCACGTACTTCGGCAGACGGAGCTGGACCGCGAGCAGGGCGAGGAGCAGAGCGCCCGTCACGTAGGTCGTGTTCGTCAGCCCGAATCCGAGGTTGACGTTCAGGTAGTCCGCGGCGGTCTCGCCGACGGTCGTGCACATGATCTTGATGACCCAGAAGTAGAACGTCACCTCCGGGACCTTGTTCAGCATCTGCCGGCCCCGTGAGGTGGCGGGTCGACGCGGGGCCGCGGTGGTTGCCGTCGTCATGGCAGCGACGGTGGCAAATGGGACCTGAGCCGCTCCTGAACGCGGCGCGGCGAACCCCGATCCTGAACGCAGCCTGAATGGACGGGGGCGTTCCGCGCTGGGAACATCCCTGCAACAGCCCAGAAGGGAGTTCCTGATGGAATCCGCGCAGACGGCGCATGTCCTCGTGGTGGCCCACAGGACGGCCGCGACTCCGGCACTCCTCGAAGCGGTTCGCGAACGCGCCGAACGTGGGCCGGCGCGGTTCCACCTCCTCGTCCCGAATCCGGCTCCGGCCGACTGGCACCCGCTCCATCCCGAGCGTCACCGCAAGCACAGCGAGGGCGAAGACGTCCTCGCTCTGGCGCTGCCGCTCATCGACGACGCGTCGGGCGGGCGGGCGGACGGCTCGGTGTCGACGCGCCACGACCCGATGGACGCCATCGAGGAGACCCTGCACGACGGCGACTTCGACGAGATCATCCTGTCGACGCTCCCGCGCAGCGTGTCCCGGTGGCTGCACATCGACCTGCCGCGCCGCGCCGCGCACCTCGGCCTGCCGCTGACGACCGTCGTCGCCAGGGACCGGGAGGCCGCGGCCGTGCGCTGAGCCGGCGCGGCGGCGACGACCGGACGTGCGGTCGACCAACAGCCCGCTCCGCCTCGACCTTCGTTCAACTTCGCGCCGCGAGCCTCGCCATTGGCCCAGTTTCCGGTTCTTGCGCGGAACGTTTCGTCGCGGGCGGCGTCTTCGACGGTGCAGTGTCATCCATCGATGGAGGGAGCCTGATGGCTCATCGTCGCCGTACGCGGCTCACGCGCAAGCTGCGCCGTCCGTGAGCGATCGCTCTTCGGGTGTCCGCCAGGTGACGACCAGTGTGCGCCAACCACCTCTTACATAATGAATCCTGAGTAATCAATATCTACACCTCGGTTCTGGCCCCCCAGCCGGCACACAGTCCAGCCAACCCGTCGGAAGACGGGAACGTGGAGGTTCGGGGTGCAGCTCACGAGGCGGAAGTTCCTCATGGGGAGTCTCATCGGCGGTGGTGCGGTCGCGCTGCCGGTCACGCAGTTCGCGCGGGTCGCCATCTCGTCGGAATCCGATCCGACGATCGAGAGCCCGCCGGTGCGGCGCTTCGCGCGACCGCTGCCGGTGCCTCCGACGATTCGGCCCAGTCGCAGCGACGCGACGACGGACTTCTACGAGGTCACGGAGTTCGCGACCGAGGCGTCCATCCTGCCGGGGCTGCGCACCCCGGTCTGGACGTACAACGGGACCACGCCCGGTCCGACGTTCGACACGCTGAAGGGTCGCGAGTCGCGGGTGACGATCACCAATCACCTCGGTGTGCCGACGACGACGCACCTGCACGGGGGCGACACGCCGCCGCAGTTCGACGGCCATCCGCTCGCCCTCGTCCAGCCCGGCAGTGCGTTCACGCACGTCTTCCCCGGGCTCAACAGCGCATCCACGCTCTGGTACCACGATCACGCCATCCACGAGACGGGGCGCACGGTGTACCAGGGGCTCGCCGGCTTCTTCCTCGTGCGCGACGACGTCGAGCTCGGCCTCGACCTTCCGAAGGGACCGCCGTTCGAGCTGCCCCTGGTCTTCCAGGACCGCCTCTTCAACGCCGACGGGTCGCTGTTCTACCCCGAGAAGGAGCCCGGGCTGCCCGTGCGCCAGGGCGTCTTCGGCGACGTCATCCTGGTCAACGGCGCGCCGTTCCCGTTCCTGCAGGTCCAGCGGCGCAAGTACCGCTTCCGGCTGCTCAACGGCTCGAACGCGCGCTTCTATGAGTTCGAGTTGAGCACGGGGGACCCCATCACGGTCATCGGCACCGACGGCGGCTTTCTCACCGAGCCCGTCCAGACGCAGAGCCTGCTCATGACCGAGGCCGAGCGCTACGACGTCGTCATCGACTTCGCCGACCACCCCGTCGGCACCCAGATCGTGCTGCGCAACACGATCGCGCCGGACCCGTTCGGCGACCAGGTGGACCCGAACCGGATCCGTGACGTCATGCGCTTCGACGTCGTCGCCGACGCGACCTCCGACTTCGAGGTTCCGGCCGTGCTCGGACCGGGACCGATCGCCGACCCGGCCGACGCCGTCACGACGCGCACGTGGGAGTTCAACCGCAGCAGCGGCGCGTGGACGATCAACGGCAAGCTCTTCGAGGCCGACCGCATCGACGCCTTCCCGGCCCTCGGCACCACCGAGATCTGGGAGTTCGTCAACAAGTCGGGCGGCTGGCTGCACCCGATCCACCCGCACCTCGTCGACTTCCGGGTGCTCGACCGCAACGGCCGCCCGCCGAAGCCCTACGAGACCGGGCCGAAGGACGTCATCGCCCTGGGACCCAACGAGACGGTCCACGTCGCGATGAAGTTCGTCGACTTCCGCGGCGTGTACGTCTTCCACTGCCACAACATCGAGCACGAGGACCACGACATGATGACCCAGTTCGAGGTGGTCTAGCGTGGGTGCTCCCGCGGCGTGGCGGGGCGCCGCACCGCTCCCGGCGATCGCGGTCGCCGCCGCCGGCCTGTTCGGCGCGGAGGCCGTCCACACCGCCGTCCTCGCCTCCCACTGGCGCGAGTGGTGGGCGGAGGGAGCGTTCTTCGGCACGCTGAGCATCGTCGAGGGCGCGCTCGGCGCGGCGCTCCTGCTCGCACCGGGGCGGCGGCTCGCCCGGGCCGGCGTGCTCATCAGCATCGCCACCATCGCCGTGTGGGCGTGGTCGCGGAGCACGGGGCTGCCGATCGGCCCCGAGGCCGGCTACCCCGAGCCCGTCGGGCGGGCCGACCTCGTGGCGACGCTGCTGGAGGCGCTCACGGCGGCCGCCCTGGCGCCGGCCGCGCGCCGTTCGATGCTCCGGCGGCGACCGCGGGCGGCCGGCTCCGGCCGCCGGCGAACCGCGGCGGCGGTCATGGCCGTGGCGCTCGTCACCGCCTACGGGCTCGGCGGCGCGGGCGACCACCACGGGCACGCGCGCCACGAGGCGCCGACGCCGATCAACGTCATCGCCGCGGGCGACGCGGCCTGAGACCGGCCGTCACGGGCGCTTGCGGGGGCGGGCGGCGATCCGCGCCTGCCGGGCGGCGGCGTCCCGGCGCGCGAGGATCTTGGCGACGCGCGCGTCGATGCGGACGAGGGCGTCGTGGGACACGTGCCCGACGGCGGTGGGGCGCCTCTTGCGGACTGCCTTCAGAGCCATGCCGGCTCCTTTCGCGCCCGTCCGTTCCCAGCCATCGCCGAGCGGAAGAGCGACAGTTCCCGGCGACACAGCGAGTCTAGCCCTCGAGCGCCGACGCGGCCGGAACTCGCCGCACAGCGAGTAGACTGGACGCCAAGGGCCACTCCACCGCTCCTGCGAAGCGACTTCGCGCAGAGCACCGTCGGCCAGACGCCGAACGGCGACCTCACGGACAGGTTTCGTCCCAGCGACGGAGAGCCGTCTTCACATCGAGCAACGGCGCCGAGACCGGCGGTCGCGCTCGGGGAAGGTCGCGCGATGCGGATCGACCACACGACCGAGAAGGAGCACTGAAGCCAGGTGCTCTTCGCGGGGGGCCGGCGAACGCCGCCTCTGAGCGAGAGCGTCGCACCGGCGCACCTGTGCTGCCTGGCGTGCCAGGTCCGGGTCCCGCCGGGGACGGCGCCGGATGCGCCGTGTCCCTGCTGCGCCGAGCCGCTGCAGCGCGTCGGTTCGCGAGACGCGCTGGGGTGCTGGCTGTGGGCCCCGGAGCCGGTGAGGATCGACGGCCTGGCCCGCGTGGTGGCCGCCGTCCCGCCGCCCCGCCCTCCGCAGGCGCGCTGACGCCCGACGCGACGGCGCGGCGGGCCTACGCCCCGACGTGCGGCACCGCCGTGGGACCGGGCCGTGCCTACGGCCGCGGCATCGTGTCGAACCGGAGCCCCAGGCGCAGGGTCTCGACCGACACGACGTCGTCCGGGGCGATGTTGCTGAGGTTCACGTTGGGGCCGAAGCGCCGGACGAGCCAGGCCTGCTGCTCCTTCCTGGGCGCCTCGAAGAGCAGCCGCCCCGGAGCGACGGCGCCGGCGATCGCCTCGATCAGCTCGACGTTCGCCGACCCGTCGGAGCGGTAGATCCCGGCAGTGCCCGACTCGCGCGCCTCGGCGATCACCTTCCACGCGCCGGCCTCGAGCTCGCGCTCGATCTGCGCGACCCAGACCGAGGGCGCCATGCCGCGCGCGTCGTCCTTGGCGCCGACCTCCGAGAGGACGGTGAAGTCGGCGGCCAGGTCCTCGATGAGCGCGAGCTTGCGCTCGTGGGCGAGGGCGATCGCGCCGTCGGAGACCTCGACGTGGGTGAGCCCGAGCTCGCCCAGCCAGGCGACCAGGCCGTCGACGCGGTCCTGGGCGACCGCGAGCTCGGTCAGCGTGCCGCCGTGGAGGTCCGGGATGCCGTCCCGCCGGTAGCGGGCGAGCTTGGCCTCGAGGTTCTGCGTCACCACGGCGGTGCCCCAGCCGAGCTTCACGAGGTCGATCGCGTCGCCGGCGACCTCGATGAGCCCGTCGACGGCCGCCAGCGACAGCCCGCGATCCAGGACGCACGTGATGCCGGCCTCCCGCGGCTTGCGGGTGCGCTCGGGGAGGTCGAGGAACGCGGCCGCCTCGCCGGGCGGGCCCTCGGCCGAGCGGGGGGCGTCGCCGCTCACGCCGGAGCCCGGCGGCGTCTGAGCGCGCCGTGCGCTCCGAGGCCGTCGGGCGGTCGGGTCATCGACGCGGTGCAGGCGGGCGCCAGGGCTCATCCGGCTCACGGGTCGGCGGCGTCCAGCCGCGGGCGGTCATCTTCGCCGCGCTCATCGCGCGACGCTTGGTCTCCCACGGCACGCGCACGTACAGCGGCACGAAGACGAGGCGCCAGAAGCGCCCGCCGCGCTCGCGGTAGGGCGCGACGGTGCCCGGCGCGTCGCCGCGCAGGCGCTCCATCGCCGCGCGGCGGAGGTGTTGCTCGGCCTGGTCGCGCAGGCGCTGCTTGAGCTGCGTCAGCGCGTTCACGCGGCCGCCTTCTCGCGCTGCCGGCTCAGCTCGGCGAGGCCGTTCTGCGCCGCGATGGCGAGCGGCTCGAACAGGGCGCCGATCGGCGGGGAGTAGATGTTCTCCATCCAGGCGATGTCCTCGAGCGTGGCGCCGCGCTTCGCCGCGAACGCGAGGAAGTCGCACCGCTCCTTGACCCCTTCGCCTCCGTGGATCTGGCCGCCGATGAGCTTCAGCGTATCCGGCTCGGCGAGCAGCTTGACGTGCGTCTTCTGGGCGCCCGGGTAGTAGCGCGCGCGGGTGATGCCCACGCCCTTCGCCAGGACGTACGGAACCCCGATCGCCTGGGCGAGGGTCTCGCCGAGCGAGAAGCCGCCGATCGTGTAGTCGCCGGCCACCATGCCCCAGGGGATCCAGACGGGGTCGTAGACGCCGCCGCGCCCGGAGATGTCGAACGCGGCGGTCCGCCCCTGGGCGTAGGCGTGCGCGCCCGTGAGGCCGCGGATGGGCAGCATCGTGAGGCCGTGGGGCACCTCGATGACGTCGCCGGCCGCCCACACGCCCGGCTTGTTCGTGCGCATGTGCTCGTCGACCATGATGCCGCCGGTCGTGCCGATCTCGACGCCAGCGGCCTGCGCGAGCGTGGCGTTGGGGAGCTTGTGCAGGCACACGACGACGGCGTCGCACGGCAGCTCGCCGGCGGAGGTCTGGACGGCGCGCACGCGGCCGTCGGCCCCGCCGAGGAACGCCTCGACCTTCGTGCCCATGCGCATCGTGACGCCGTGCTTGGTCAGCGACGCGTGGACCGGCTCGGCGACGTCGGGGCCCAAGACCTCGTGCAGCGCCCACGGGCCCTCGTCGACGAAGTCGACCTCGAGGCCGCGGTTGCCGAGGTTGCCCGCCATCTCCACGCCGAGCGGCGTCGCGCCGACGACGACGACGCGCTTCATGGCGTCG
>JAXDHC010000510.1:0-16862 GCA_034664705.1 Solirubrobacteraceae bacterium | reverse complement strand
GCAGCCGTTCGACTACATGCGCCTGCCGGCGCGCGACGCGCTCGCGGGCCGCACGCCGCAGCCGGTGCTCACGCGCACCGTCTCGCGGGCGACCGGCGAGGAACGCTGGATGCTCGTGAAGGCGTCGCCGGTGCACGACGAGAACGGCGAGGTCGCGATGGCGGTGAACATCGTCGAGGACGTCACCGAGGCCCGCCGCGCCGAGCACCACCAGCGGTTCCTCGCCGAGGCGAGCAAGCTCGTGTCGTCCTCGCTCGAGGTCGACGCAACGCTCGAGCGGGCGGCGTGGGCGCTCGTCCCGGAGGTGGCCGACTGGTGCTGCGTCGACGTCCCGGAGGAGCGCCGCGGCGTCGCCCGCCGCGCGCTCGCCGCCGAGCCGGGCCGTCATGCGCGGCTCGACGCCCTGCGCGACGCGGTGGACCTCGAGGACCCCGACGCCGACGGCCCGGCCGCCGTCCTGCGCGACGGCCGGCCGCGCCTGTACGCGACCGTGGACGACGCCGACCTCGCGGCCTGGGCGCGCGACGGCGACGCGCTTCGGACGCTGCGCGAGCTGCGCCCGCGGTCCGTGCTCAGCGTGCCGCTGATGGCCGGCGCCCACGTGCTGGGCGTGATGACGCTGGGCACCGACGAGTCGGCTCGCGTCCTCGGCGAGGCGGAGCTCGAGCTCGCGCGCGAGATCGGGGTGCGGGCCGGGATCGCCGTCGCGAACGCCCGCCTGCACGCCGCGCGCACGCACATCGCGACGACGCTGCAGCGCAGCCTGCTGCCCCCGCGCCTTCCGGTGGTCCCCGGCCTGACGCTCGCGGCGCGGTTCCGCGCGGCGGGCGATGCCAGCGAGGTGGGCGGCGACTTCTATGACGTCTTCGAGGTCGACGGCGGGTGGATGGTCGTGATCGGGGACGTCACGGGCAAGGGCCCCGAGGCGGCGTCGATCACGTCGCTCGCCCGCTACACGATGCGCACCGCCGCCGTCTACGAGGCGTCGCCGTCGGGGGTGCTCGAGCGCCTCAACGCCGCGCTCGTCGTCGATCCCGACCGGCGCCAGCTCTGCACCGTCGTGTGCGCGCGCATCGTCACCGAGCCCGACGGCTCCGCGACGGTGACCATGGCGAGCGCCGGTCACCCCGCCCCGTTCCGGCTCCGCGACGGCCGCGCCGAGCCCGCCGAGGCGGGCGGCCCGCTCCTCGGCGCCTTCGAGGCCGGGCGCTGGCCCGAGACCACGGTGCGACTGGCGCCCGGCGAGAGCCTCGTGCTCTACACCGACGGCGTGACCGACACGCGCAGCGGCGACGCCCGGTTCGGCGCCGACCGCCTCGCCGCCGTCCTCGCGAAGGCGACCGGCGCGGAGCCCGACGAGGTCGCCTCGCGCGTCGACGACGCGCTGCTCGACTTCGAGGAGGGCCCACAGCGCGACGACATCGCGCTGCTCGTCCTGCGCGCCTGGGCCGACCCGGTGACCGGCCCCGGGCTGGTGGCGCCGGGGACCCTCCGCGACAGCGGCTGACGGACGCTCGCCCCACGGCGCATCGCGGGCGCGCACAGGTTCCGTCCCGGATCGCGGCACGAACGCTGCGAAAGCTCTTGACAGCGGCGGCGTCATCCACAACGTTGGCTGCGGTCAATCGCCCGCGGGGGGTCCGTCGGTGGATGAGAACGCGAGGGCGCCGGCCCGGCCGGCCTCCCGCCCGAGGCAGTCGACGCGGCGCGCCCGTGCCGCCCGGCGACGCCCGTCCCGCTGGCCCGCGGCGCTGGCGGCGACCGTCGTCGTGGTCGGCGCCATCGTGCTCCTGCGCGTCTTCGTCGCCGAGCCGTTCCGGATCCGCTCGGCGAGCATGGCGCCGACGTTCCGCCCCGGCGACCAGGTGCTCGTCGACAAGCTGGCCTACCGTCGCGCCGACCCGCGGCGCGGCGAGCTCGCCGTCTTCCACGCGCCCCGCTCGGCCCAGATCCTGCTCAAGCGGATCGTCGCCGTCGGGGGCGACACGGTCGCGATCGAGGGCGGCACGCTGGTCGTCAACGGCCGGCGCCTGCTCGAGCCCTACGTGCCGCGCGCCGGCGCGGGCGGCTCGTTCGGCCCGGTGCTCGTGCGCCGCGGGACCGTCTTCGTGCTCGGCGACAACCGGGCCGTCTCGGAGGACTCCCGGGCGTTCGGGCCCGTCGCACCGGAGCGGCTGGTCGGACGCGTGATGGCGCGCGTCTGGCCGCCCGGCCGGTGGGGCGAGCCGAGCTGATCCAGATTCCGGTGCGCAAGGCGGATGGTCCGCCGGCTGACCGTCACCCCACCAGATTGCAGAGCTTGCGCACTTCCCGCACGCCACCTCGCGCGATCCAGCAATCCGAACGTGCAGGTTTCGCGCCTGTCACGGACGCCCCCAGGCGGCACCTTGTGTCCCGTAGTCCTTGTCCCGATCCGCCTGATCCACGAGGAAGTCAATGCACCTCAGCCGCCGCGACATGCTGAAGATGGGTCTCTTCGGCAGTGCCGCTCTCATGCTGCCCGCCGAGCGCATCGCCAGGACGCAGCTCGCCATCGCCAACCGCATGCCGCAGAGCCAGCTCCCCGAGCCCTTCACGACCCCGTGGGCCACGCCGCCCGTCCTGACGCCGATCGCCCGCTCCGCGACCACGGACTACTACTCGCTCAGCCAGAAGCAGGTGAGCGCGCAGATCCTCAAGCCGGGGGTCTACACCGACATCTGGGGCTACAACGGCATCACGCCGGGTCCGACCATCCGGAACTTCCAGGGCCGCGGCGCCGTCGTGCGCCAGATCTGCGACCTGCCCGAGGTCCATCCGTCGCAGCGCTACAACGTCTGGAGCTCGACCCACCTCCACGGGTCCTGCTCGCTGCCCCAGTACGACGGCTACGCGAGCGACATCACGAACCCGGGGCAGTTCAAGGACTACCACTACCCCAACGTCCAGGACGCGCGCACGCTCTGGTACCACGACCACGGCGTCCACATCACCGCGCAGAACGCCTACATGGGCCTCGCCGCGCAGTACATCCTGCACGACAACGTCGAGCTGAACCTCCCGATCCCGCACGGCGACTACGACCTGCCGCTGATCCTCAAGGACGCGATGTTCCAGCAGGACGGCCAGCTCGTCTTCGACAACAACAGCGAGTCGGGCATCTACGGCGACGTCATCCTGGTCAACGGCCGGCCGTGGCCGCTCATGGAGGTCGAGCCGCGCAAGTACCGCTTCCGCGTCCTGAACGCGTCGGTCTCGCGCTCCTACGACCTCGCGCTCAGCACCGGCGAGCCGCTCACGATCATCGGCACCGACGGCGGCCTCATGAACCACCCGGTCGAGTCGCCGAACCTCCTCATCGGCATGGCGGAGCGCTACGAGGTCGTCATCGACTTCTCGAAGTACAAGCCCGGCACGCAGGTCGTCATGCAGAACCTGCAGCCGAAGAACAACATCGACCACGACTCGACGAACGTGGTCATGGCGTTCAAGGTCGGCACGCACGTCGTCGACCCGCGGAACAACGAGGTCCCCATGGACCTCAACCCCAACATGAAGGTCATGGGGCTCACCGAGGCCGACGCGGTCCGCACGCGCAACTTCCGCTTCGAGCGCAGCGACGGCCACTGGACGATCAACGGCACCACGTGGGAGGACGTCGTCAACTCCGACTACGAGCTCGTCTGCGCGAACCCCGGCTACGAGGACATCGAGATCTGGGAGCTCGAGAACCCCGGTGGCGGCTGGTTCCACCCGGTCCACATCCACCTCGTGGACTTCAAGGTCCTCGACCGCAACGGCCAGCCGCCGCGGGAGTGGGAGAAGGGCCCGAAGGACGTCGTCTACGTCGGCGAGAACGAGAAGGTCCGCGTGATCATGAAGTTCGAGAACCAGCGCGGCAAGTACATGATGCACTGCCACAACCTGGTCCACGAGGACCACGACATGATGACCCAGTTCCAGGTCGGCGACACGCCGCGCAGCCTCGACGTGAACGACCCGATCAAGGGTGACCCGTGCAAGGACAACGACAAGATGGGTGACCTCTTCAAGCCCGACGACGACAACAGCGGGCGCGGCGGCGGACGCCGCGACGACGAGAACGTGTCGATCTCGGTCCCCGTCGACGTCCCGGTCGCCGGCGCGGCTCCGCCCGTGTCCCCGGTCCCGGTCCCGGCTCCGGCTCCGGCCGCGCCGAAGCCCGCCGTCCGCGTGCTCGGCAGCAAGCGCAAGTCCAAGGCCAAGGTCAAGCCGCGCCGCAAGGTGAAGGTCAAGGCCAAGCCGAAGGCCAAGGCGCACGCCAAGCCGAAGACGCGCAAGTCGGTCGTCAAGCCCCGTCGCCGCAGCAAGCACTAGGGCCATGGCGACCGTCGCCCTCAGGCCTCAGGCCTCCGTCACCCGCCTCGGCGCCCTCACGGCGTCGGGGCGGACGGCTGTCGCCGCCTCGGCGCTCTCGCTGCTGGTGGCCTGGATCCACTTCGCCTACGTCGCCTCGCACTGGCGCAACTGGTGGGCCTACGGCCTCTTCTTCCTCCTCACCGGGATCTTCCAGGGCGCCTGGGTCCCGGCGATCCTGCGCTGGCCGCGCTCCACGTGGGTGGCGCTGGCCGGCATCGGCGGCAACTTCGCCATCGTCGCGATGTACGTCTGGAGCCGCACGGTCGGCATCCCGATGGGCCCGCACTGGGGCGTCGTCGAGAAGACCGGCGCGATCGACCTCGCGTGCACCGCGGCGGAGATCGTCATCATGGGCCTCGTCATGACGATGGTCGGGCCGAAGACGCGCCGCTTCATCGTCAACGCCCTTCTCCTCCTCGGTGTCGTGCTGTGGCTCGCCCGGCTGACGGACAACCTGCCGCACTACTGAGCGCGCCGCTGCCCGCCACGCCGGCGGGCGGCGCCGATGCTCAGCCCGCGGAGCGCGCCGACAAGGGGATCCTCCGCCGGCTGCCGCTCGGCCTCGTCGTCGCCGTCGTCGCCGTCGTCGTGCTCGGCAAGACGTTCGTCGCCGAGCCGATGCGGATCCCGTCGGACAGCATGCGGCCGACGCTGCAGCCCGGCGACCAGGTGCTCGTCGACAAGCTCGCCTACCGCGGAGGCGCGATGCCCCAGCGCGGGGACCTGGCCGTCTTCCACGACCCGCGCACGAGCGAGATCCTGCTCAAGCGCGTCGTCGCGGTGGGCGGCGACGAGGTCGGCCTCGAGGACGGCCTGCTCGTCGTCAACGGCCGCCGGCCGGTCGAGCCCTACGCCGACCAGAAGTCGATCGACAGCGTCTACTTCGGGCCGGTGACGGTGCGCCAGGGGACCTTCTTCGTCCTCGGCGACAACCGCGCCAACTCCGAGGACTCGCGCGCGTTCGGCTCGGTGCCGACGAGCGCGCTCATCGGGCGCGCGCGGGCGCGCGTCTGGCCGCCCGGGCGATGGGCCACGGCGCGCTAGCTCGAGTCCGCACTCAGGACCGCATGCGGTGTGCGGGATCGCGCCACCGAACAAGGACATTCGTCGCTGTCGCGGCGGCGCCCGAGCCGCCAGTCTTCATGGCAGGCAGTCAGACTGCACACCCCGGTCCACACAAGGAGAGAACGAAGATGCCCTCAATCGGTCCCATGGAGATGATCATCGTGCTGGCGATCGCCCTGCTGGTGGTCGGCCCCAAGAAGCTGCCCGAGCTCGGACGCTCGCTCGGCGGCGGTATGCGCGAGTTCAAGGACTCCATCACCGGCAAGAGCGAGCTCCCGGCCGGCACCGTCGACGCGGACGAGCGCGACTGAGCGACCGCCGCGCGGCGCGCGGGCTGCTGCTCAGCGCGCCGCCGATGCGGGAGCGCCGCCGGCCCCGGCGGCGCTGAGCGCGCCGGCTCCGGCCGGCGCGCGGCGCGGCGAGCCGACCTGCACGGCCGCCAGCACGATCCCGACCCACGTCAGCGTGGCCAGCGCCACGTGGATCCAGACCACCTCGGCGGGAAGCTCCAGGCGGTACTGCAGGATGCCGACGACGCCCTGCACGGCCATGAGCACGCAGATGCGCGTCAGGCGGCTGCGGAGGTCGGCGTCCGCGCCGCGGCGCCGCGCCAGCCACCAGGTGCCCACCGCCAGCAGGCCGAGCGCGGTGGCCAGCCACCCGTGGCGGTGGATGAGCCAGCTCAGCGTCTCGCCGCCGCGGAAGTCGAGGCGGTGCACGACGTCGCCGGTGCCCGAGCCGCCGGCGTGCGGGCCCGCCGCCGTCGACGCGGTGCCCACGACGATCGTCACCGCGCCGAGCGCGAACATCGCCCACACGGCGCGCGCGGTCGCGCGGTCCGCGGGCGGCGCCGGGTGGTCGTCGAAGGCCGGGCGCGCGCGCCACACGAGCGCTCCGGCGGCGACGAGGATGACCATCGACAGCGCGTAGTGGCCCATCACGTAGCCCGGCGCGAGCCCGTACCAGACGGTCAGCCCGCCGAGCACGGCCTGCGCCACGACGCCGAGCGGCAGCAGCGACCCGAGGATCGCCAGGTCGCGGCGGAACGGGCGGCGCAGGAACGCGAGCAGCCCGGCGGCCGCCGCGGCGAGGCCGACGAAGCTCGTCAGCATCCGGTTGCCGAACTCGATCATCGAGTGGGTGTCGGTCTCGGCGATGAGCCGGCCGTTCTCGTAGCAGTTCGGCCAGCTCGGGCAGCCGAGTCCGGAGCCGGTCACGCGGACCGCCGCCCCGGTGAACACGATCACCGTGAGCGCGACGAGCGCCACGACGCTGACGAGGAAGTAGGTCTTCGGGCTGGGGCTGAGGCGGTCGCGCATGCTCCGACAAGGATGCCGCAACCTTGCCGCGGACGGCGAGTTAGAACGGCGGACCGGCTGCGGCGGCCGTACGAGGTTGCCATACTGCCCGGCCGCGGCGGCCAGGAGGACCCGCCACCGCGCGGCCACACGCCATCGACAGGAGCACGGTGAACACAGCACGACACCCCCGGCGCCTCGGCGCGATCCTCGCGACGTTGGGCGCGATCGCCGGGTGCGCCCTCGGCGCGGCGCCGGCGACGGCCACCGTCCAGAAGGGCTTCTGGGGGCCGACGAACATCGACGGCGTCTCGCAGTTCCCGATCTACAAGGACCTCGGGGTCACGATGTACCAGATGCCCCTGAACTGGGCGTCGGTCGCGTCCGCCCGTCCCGCCGACCCGCGCAACCCCAGCGACCCGGCGTACCACTGGCCCGCCGACATCGACTTCGCGCTCCAGCAGTCCCGGCAGTACGGGATGAAGGTCATGCTGATGATCGTCGGCAGCCCGCCGTGGGCCAACGGGGGCCGGGCGCCGCAGTGGGCGCCGACCAACGCCGCCGACTTCGCCGCGTTCGCCCGCGCGGCGTCGCGCCGCTACCCCACCATCCGCCACTGGATGATCTGGGGCGAGCCGATGCGCATCCCGAACTTCATGCCGATGGTGGCCCAGCGGAAGCTCGGCCAGGGGCTGACCGCGCGTCAGAAGCAGGGCCCGCGGCGCTACGCGCGGCTCCTCGACGCGGCGTACGGACAGCTCAAGGCGGCCAGCACGCGCAACCTCGTGATCGGCGGCAACACGTACACGACGGGCGACATCCGCCCGGTGCGCTGGATCCAGGCCCTCAGGCTGCCCAACGGCCGCCCGCCGCGGATGGACCTCTTCGGCCACAACCCGTTCTCCTACCGCGGGCCGGACCTGAAAAAGCCCCAGTCGGACCTCGAGATCATCGACTTCTCCGACCTCGGGCGCTTCAGCAAGAAGATCGACCAGTACCTCGGCCGCCCGCGCCACAAGCGCCTGCGCCTGTTCCTCTCGGAGTTCACGGTGCCGACCGACGCGCCGGACAAGGAGTTCAACTTCTTCGTCACGCGCTCGCTGCAGGCGAAGTGGATCCGCGACGGGTTCAAGGTCGCGCGGCAGGTCGACGCCTACGCGCTCGGCTGGATCCACCTCTACGACGACCCGCCGGTCGCCGAGGGCCCGGTCGTCCGCGGGGGCCTGATGACCTTCGACGGCCAGAAGAAGCCCGGCTACTTCGCGTTCAAGAACGCCAAGCGCTGACCCGGCTCACCGGCGGCGGCGCCGACGCCGCCGCCGGTAGAGCACGTCGCGCTCGGACAGCTCGGTGACGGGCGCGTACCAGGGGCCGAGGAGCTCGTCGATCGCCGCGCGCTCCCAGGTCTCGACGAGGACCCACGCGGGCCGGTGGCGATCGAGGTCGAGGCCGCGCAGCGCGGCGGGCTCGTAGCCCTCGAGGTCGAGCGACAGCAGGTCGACCTCGCTGACGCCGTGCGCGTCGAGGATGGCGCTCAGCGTCCGCGCCGGGACCTCGAGCTCGTAGCCGGTGATGTCCTGCAGGCGCTCGCCGAGCTCGGCGTGCTCGCGGTCGGCGGCCGCGCTGCCGCGCGCGCCGTCGACGACGGACATCAGGTGCGCGAAGCGCATGCCGATGGTCGGCGAGGCGTGCTCGGGGCCGACGAGCGCCGCCTGCTCGACGATGCTCTCCGGGCGCAGGGCGCGGCAGCGTGCCGCCAGCTCGGGGACCGGCTCGACGAGCAGCCCGCGCCAGCCGCGGTACCGGGCGAAGAAGAGCGTGTTGCTCTGGCTGATCCCGTCGTTGGCGCCCGCCTCGACGTAGAAGCCGCCGGTCTGCTTGACGTGCATCGCGAGCTTGACGTCGAGCTGCTCGAGCCCGAACGCGCGCTCGTGCGGCTGGCGATAGCGCGGCACGGCGCTCATGGGCGCCGCCGCAGGACGGCGGTCCGCCAGAAGCCCGCGGCGTACGGCCCCGGCCCCGCGACGTCCTCGCGCTCCCAGCCCTCGGGGCCCGCCAGCGCGAGCGCAGGCGCGTACCAGGAGCGCTCGGCGTGGTCGAGCACGAGCAGGCCGCCGGGCCTGACCTTCGCCAGCGCGTGGCGCAGGGCCGACGGCCGCGCGCGCCCGCTGACGAGCACGACGTCGAACCCGTCGTCTTCGAAGCGGTCGATGAGCTGCACGTAGGCGCGGAACGAGAAGCCGAGGAAGGCGGGCGACGCGGAGACGTAGGCCCCGGGGTCGGACGGATCGAGCGGCCGGCTGCCGGGGTCCTCCTCGGGGGCGGCCACCTCGAGCGACCAGCCCCGAGCATGGGCCGGCGCCAGCGCCTCGCCGACCTGCGCGGCCCAGTGGCGGTCCCACTCGATCGTCACGAGCTCGCCCGCGCGCTCGAGGACGAACGGCGTCGAGCCGCCGGCGCCGTACTCGCACACGCGCATGTCGGGGCGCAGCTCGCGCTCGAGCATCTCGGCCGCGGCGAAGGTGAGCCACGGGCGCCGGTCGCCGAGCGGCGTGCGCTCGGGGCGCAGGCTCGCCGCCCACCGCGGGTACAGGCGCAGCGCATCGACGACGCGCAGGCCGCAGGCGCGCGCCTGGGCTCGGTACGCGCGCGGCCCCGTGGGGTCGTTGCCGACCGCCTCGCCGGCGTCCTCGACGGTCACCTCAAGGCGCGCCGGCGTCCCGAACCAGCGCACGTGCTCGTGCACGACGTCGGCCTCGAGCACGTACCGGCCCGGCCCGGCCGGCGCCTCGACGAGCAGCTTGACGAGCGAGCGCTGCCCCGGCACGACCGTCTCCGTGAACGGCGTCCGCGGCCCCTCCGCGCGCACCTCGCCGGTGTCGGCGGCCAGCCAGCGGTACGCGAGCCGGATGGGCGGCTCGGCGTCGGCGCCCCACGGCCAGCGCTCGTCGCCGAGGTTCTCGACGAGCACCTCCTGCTCGCGCACCACGCGCGCCGGCATCCGGGCCACCGGGCGCACGAGCTCCACGCGGGCGCGGTAGGCGCTCTCGCCGACCTCGCGGTTGGTGTTGAAGCGGTTGATCTGCTGCAGCGTGGCGTGCTCCACGACGCCCCCGCCGTCACCGCGCGGCGATCCGGCCGGCGCCGGCACGGGCGGCGCGTCGAGGACCGCGCCGATCGCCGCGCGGTCGGCGTCCGGCACCGGCGCCGTCGCCAGCCCGGACCAGTCCTCGGGCACGTAGATCGCGTTGACGGGGACGCCCTCGGCGAGGTGGTCGGGACGCAGGCGCTCGTACCGCTCGGCCTTGCGGCGCCGGTCGCCGACGGGCAGGAGGAGCAGGTCGGCATGGTAGATCGGCAGGTCGACCAGCCGCCGCTCGCCGAGCACGATCGCCCCGTCGTGCATCTCGCCCGTGAAGCGCCAGATGCCCGGGACGTTGCGCACGAGGCGCAGCTGGTAGTCGGGCAGCCACGGCGGGCTCGTGATGTACGTCGCGGCGTCGCCGTGCAGCCAGCGCCGCGTGAGCCCGTAGTGCGTCGGCCGGCGGTCGGCGACGAGCTCGGGGAGCGCCTCGAGCAGGGCCGTGCTCGGGATCTCGTCGTCGTCGAAGCGCAGCAGCCAGTCGCCGCTGCACTGGTGCTGCAGCCAGCCGATGTTGCGACACGGCGGCGCCGCGTAGTCGAACGTGAGCCGCCGGTCCGCGAGGTCCGAGCAGGCCTCCAGCGCGTCGCGGTTGCCGCCCGCGTCCAGGGCGAGCACGATCTCGTCGACGTGGGGGCGAACGAGCTCGAGCAGCGCGCGGATCCGCGGCAGCTCGCCGCGCGTCGTCATGCAGAAGGAGATGCTCGTCATGCGCCGCGCCGCGGCCTCAGCCGCTCGTGGCCGCCGTGAGCTCCGCCAGCGACGGCGCGCTGCGGTCGCGCGCCGAGAGGACGCGCTCCGCCGGCGGGACCGGCCACTCGATGCCCACCGCGGGATCGTCGAGGGCGAAGCCGCGGTCGGCGCCCTCGCGCCAGTAGGCGGTCTGCTTGTAGAGGACGTCGGCGACGTCGCTCACCACGCAGAAGCCGTGCGCGAAGCCGGCCGGCACGTAGAGCATGCGCATCCTCGCGTCGTCGAGCTCGACGGCCTCCCACTCGCCGAACGTCGGCGACTCCGGGCGGATGTCGACGACGACGTCGAGGATCGCGCCGCGCCCGCAGCGCACGAGCTTGGCGACGGGCGGGTCGCTCTGGAAGTGCATGCCGCGGACGACCCCGTAGGCCGAGCGCGAGTGGTTCTCCTGGACGAAGCGGTCCCGGATCCCGAGCTCGGCCAGCGCGCTGTCGCGGAACGTCTCCACGAAGAAGCCGCGGTCGTCGCCGTGGACGACCGGCTCGAGCACGACGAGGCCCTCCAGCCGTGTGGCGATCTGCTGCATCGGCGCGGCGCGCGATCCTACGCGGCCCGCTTGCGAATGACCACCGCGTAGTCGCGATTGACGTAGACGTCGCGGTCGAAGTCCTCGGTGCGGTCCCGGAACAGGACCTCGCCGGAGTGGAAGCCCGCCAGCCGGCTGAGCGCCAGCGCCACCTCGGGGAAGACCGGGTGGTGGTGCGTCGTGTCGGTCCAGAACGCCTTGAGCGCCGCAGGGCTGTGCGGGTTGACCGTCTCGAGCACGGCGACGCCGCCGGGCGCGAGCTTGTCGTGCGAGAGCGACAGGAACTCGTTGAGCTGATCGGCGGACAGGTGCTCGATGACCTGCGCGGCGAAGATCCCCGGGACGGTGTCGTCGTCGAGGCCGCGCAGGTAGGAGGCCGCGTCGGCGAGCTGCACGTCGTGGCCCTTCTCGCGGCAGCGGTCGACCATCGTCGGGTCCATGTCGAGCCCGCGGGCGCCGATGTCGCGCTCGCGCAGGGCGTCGAGGAACTCGCCGCGGCCGCAGCCCACGTCGAGGACCCAGTCGCAGCCGGCGAACACGTCGAGGTAGATCCGCTGCTCGGCGCGGACGTGCTCCTCGCTGCCGCGGAAGATGTCCTCGAAGCCGCGGTAGCCCTCCGCGTCCTCGTCGGCGCCGCGCTCGAAGCCGAGCGCGCGGCGGCCGTGCTCGTCGACGTAGGAGATCGCCGGGTGCGTGGAGCCGGGGCGGGCGCGGGCGCCCTCGAGCACGCGCGCGAGGTCGAACGGGCTGCCCGCGCCGGCCTCCATGCCGGGCAGGATCCGCTCGAGGCTCTTCAGCTGCCCGTGCAGGCGCACGACCTCGGACTGCATGTCGACGACGAGGTCGTCGAAGCGCTGGTTGACCTCCCGCAGCGCGTTGACGACCAGGCCGTTGAGCTCGTCCTGGTGGTACGTATAGGGCCGCATCGCCTGCAGCGCCGCGCGCCGCGCCATGCCGGTCGGGCCGCCCTGCTCGGCGGCCTTCTTCAGCGGGTCGTAGGTCGCCTTCAGCTCGGCGCGCTCGACCCACGTCTCGGGCGTCAGGCCCATGCCGCCGTCCCCGTTGGCGAAGGCGGCGCGCTGGCTGCCGAGCCGCCGCGCCGTGCGCGTCAGGCGCTTCAGGCGGGCGCGGGCGATCGCGCCGACGGCCGACGTCGAGAAGTGCTCGGCGATGTCTGCCCGCCCCTGCTCACCGCGGCTGCGCGCCTCGGCCTGGTCGGTCCACACCTCGCGCATCAGCGCGGCCGCGTGGTCGAGGTCCGGCTCGGCCCAGCGTCCGGCCGCCGGGTAGTTCTCGCCCTCGGGGCCGACCTCGGTCATCTTCCAGTCGACGAGGTAGGAGTTCGCCGACGACATGAAGTCGAGGTTGCCCGAGTAGCCGGTGCCGATGACCGGCTTGCCGAGGGCCATCGCCTCGCCGAGCGTCAGGCCGAAGCCCTCGGAGCGGTGCAGCGACACGTAGCAGTCCGCGCGCGCCATGAGGACGGCGCGCTCGGCCTCGGAGACGAAGCGGTCGACGATGTGGATGTCCGGCCGGCTGCCCGCGGCCTCGCGGAGCCGCGCGAGCGCCTCGGGCTTGTAGTCGCCGTTGAAGCTCTTGATGAGCAGGTTCGGGCCCTCGCCGGGGCGGAACGCGCGCGTGAACGCCTCCACGAGGCCGAGCGGGTTCTTGCGCTGCAGCGTGGAGTAGAAGTCGAACAGGAAGAGGAACGTGAAGCCGTCGGGCATGTCGATCGACAGCTCGGCGTCGCCCACGACGGGGGCGCTGATCGGCAGCGGCACGCGCACGACGGGACACGGCGCGGCGTGGCTGAGCAGCTCGACGACGTAGCCCGAGTAGACCCAGATCTCGTCGACGAGCTGGAAGGCGCGGTCCCAGCTGGCGGGCACGACGTCGGTCTCCCACGCCCACACGCCGATCGTGTAGCGGTCCTCGAAGAACTCCGAGCCGGCGTCCTTGACGAAGCCGGGCAGCTCGGGGGCGTTGACGCAGACGAGGTTGAACGGCAGCGTCTCGTCGGTCTGCAGCTCCGCGAACTCGGTGGTCTTGGCGGCGGCGCCGGCGACGTCGGGCATCTGGACGTCGACGGTCGTCGTGCCGACCGGCACGCCGGCCTCGCGCAGCGCTTCGACGTAGAGGCGGGCCGCCTGGCCCAGGCCGAGGCCGCCGCGCAGGAAGCCGGCGACGTTGACGCCCAGGGACGGGCTCGCGGAGGAGGTGGCGCTCATGATCCGGCCGATGGTGGCACACGGTCCGCGTCCGGGACCGGGCGGGCGGGCTCGCCGTCGTCGCGCGCCGGCGCCTCGTCGCGCAGCCGTGCGAGCTCGGCGGCGAGGCTGCTCTGGGCCGCGGCGATGCCGCCGACGCGCTCGTCGAGCGTGCGCACCAGACGCACGAGCTCCTCGTCGACGAGCCGCTGGTGCACGGAGTACGGCCGCAGCGCGCGCAGCAGCGCGCCGCGCGCCATCGCCCGCGCGCGCGAGAGAGGCGTCGCGCCGCCGCCGGGCGCCGCCGGGCCGGTGCGGATGCGCTCGGCCACGGCGGCCACGTGGACCGGGGGGCCGGCCCCGTCGCGGCCGTGCGGCATCCCCAGCAGCCGGGCGAGGCGCTCGGCCATCGCGCGCCCCGCCGGCCCGGGCCCGTGCTCGCGTTCGACGTCCACGCGCGCACGGCCGGCGCGCTCCTGCGCCGCCGCCGGGGCCGCGCGGACCTCGCGCATGAGCGCCGCGGCGTGGTCGAGATCGGGCTCGGCCCACTCGCCGTCGGGCGGGTAGGGGTCGTGCCCGGGGCCGATCGGCACGATCCGGCGGTCGACGAGGTACGCGTTGAACGGCGTGAGGAAGTCGCGCGGGCCGCCGTAGTCGGTCGCCACGACGGGCGTGCCGAGCAGAGCCGCCTCGGCCATCGTCAGCCCGAAGCCCTCCGAGCGGTGCAGCGAGACGTAGGCGTCCAGCGCGGCGATGAGCGCGTCGCGCTCCGCCGCGGGAAGGTCGCGGTCGATGACGTGCACGCCGGGGTGGCGCGCCGCGGCGTCCGTGACGGCGGCGTGCTCGCGCGGGTGGCGATCGCCGGCGAGCGTCTTGAGGACGAGCGCCGCGTCGTGGTCGCCGCCGGCCGGGAACGCGCGGGCGAAGGCCTCGATGAGCCCGAGCGGGTTCTTGCGCTCGACCACGCTGGAGTAGTCGAAGACGAACCCGAACAGGAACCCGTCGGGCAGCCCCAGGGCGGCCCGATCGGCCGCCGCGGGCCGGCGCGCGGCGACGGGCATCGGGATGCGGACGACGGGGACCGGCGAGACCGCGGCGATCACGTCGGCCACGAAGCGCGAGCCGACCCACACCTCGTCGACGTCGTCGAACGCGCGCAGCCAGCGGCTCGGGAAGGCCAGCACCTCCCACCACCAGAGGCCGACGACGCGGCGCCCGGCGAACGCCGCGGGGGCCTGCGCGCGGGCGGCGGCCATCCCCTCCGGGCTGACGCACACCACCGTGACCGGATGGCCGGGCGGCTCGGTCGGCGCCGCGGCGGCGGGGGCCGACGGGTGAGCGAGCGGCTCGCGGGCCACAGCCTCCCCGGCCTCGCGCTGCGCCGCCTCGACCTGCCGCGCGGCCTCGCCGAGGCCGAGCGTGGCATCGAAGTAGCCCGCCAGGTTGACGCCGAGCGGCAGCGACCGCGGGTTGGTGGGGTCCTGAGCGTCCGGAGGCATGGCATCTACCCTGTGCGGCGTGGAACGCATGCTGCCCGAGGACATCGCCGTCCGCGCCGAGGGTGTCTCGAAGGTCTTCCGCCTGCCGCACCGGCAGGTCAACACGCTCAAGGAGCGCGTGGTCCACCCTACCCGCCGTCAGCAGTTCGAGCGGCTGCAGGCGCTGCGCGACGTCTCCTTCGAGGTCAAGCGCGGCGAGTTCTTCGGGATCGTCGGGCGCAACGGCAGCGGCAAGAGCACGCTCATGAAGTGCCTGGCCGGGATCTACCGCGCCGACGCCGGCGAGATGTGGATGCGCGGGCGCATGGCGCCGTTCATCGAGCTCGGCGTCGGGTTCAACCCGGACCTCACCGCGCGCGACAACGTCGTGCTCAACGCGATCATGCTCGGCCTCACGCCCGCGCAGGCCAACGAGCGCTACGACGAGATCATCGCCTTCGCCGAGCTCGAGCAGTTCGTCGACCTCAAGCTCAAGAACTACTCGTCCGGCATGCAGGTGCGACTCGCGTTCGCCGTGATGGTCTTCGTCGAGCCCGACGTGCTGCTGATCGACGAGGTCCTCGCCGTCGGCGACGCCGCCTTCCAGCAGAAGTGCTACGACGCGCTGAACCGCGCCCATCGCGAGGGGCGGACGATCCTCCTGGTCACGCACGACATGGACCAGGTCCAGCGCTTCTGCGACCGTGCGCTGCTGCTCGACCACGGGCGGATGGTGGCGCTGGGCGACTCGACGAGCGTGGCCGCCCAGTACCTGCAGATCAACTTCGCGACCGGCGCGGACCGTGAGGACGTCCAGGCGATCATGGGCGCCGGCGCGGGCGACGGGTCCGCCGTCGTCGTCGACGCGTGGATCCAGGACGCCGAGGGCCGGCGCACCGACATCCTCGAGCAGGCGCGCCCGTGCGGCCTGTGCATGCGCGTGCGCTTCACCGAGGCGATCTCCGAGCCGGTCTTCGGGTTCGTGCTGTCCGACGAGCAGCACCGCCACGTCTTCGCGGTGACCACCGAGTGGGACGGCCGACCCACCGGCGCCTACGAGCCCGGCGAGGTGGTCGACGTCGCCGTCGGCTTCGACAACTGGTTCACCCCCGGGCGCTACTTCGTGTCGCCGCGGATCGCCCGGCCCGGCCCCGG
This sequence comes from Solirubrobacteraceae bacterium, assembly GCA_034664705.1. Taxonomy (GTDB): domain Bacteria; phylum Actinomycetota; class Thermoleophilia; order Solirubrobacterales; family Solirubrobacteraceae; genus JAOPZW01. The sequence goes on along the minus strand of JAXDHC010000510.1, from coordinate 861 downwards.
CCGCGACCCGATGGCCCACCTCGAGAACAGCATGACCATGGTCGTGACGGGCAGCCGCGCCGGCGGCGGGCTCGTCGACATCCCGCACGAGTTCCACCTCGCGCGGCGCAGCCAGCCGCCCGCCGGCGTCGCCGCGTCGGGGGCGTCCTCGTGAGCGCCCAGACCCCGGCGGCCTACCGCGTCAAGGGTCCGGCCGCGCTCACTGGCGACTGGCGCCGGCTGCTGCACCTGTCCGCCGCGCTCGCCTTCACCGAGTGGAAGCTGCGCTTCTTCGGCTCGGTCCTCGGCTACGTGTGGTCGCTCCTGCGCCCGCTCATGCTGTTCGGGATCCTCTACCTCGTCTTCAGCGAGGTCGTGAACGTCGGCGCGGGGATCGCGAACTACCCGCTCCTGCTGCTCGCCGGGATCGTCCTGTTCTTCACGTTCGGCGAGATGACGGGCGGGGCGGTGACCTCGATGGTCGACCGCGAGACGCTCGTGCGCAAGGTGACCTTCCCGCGGATGGCCGTGCCGCTGTCCGTCGTGGCCGCCGCGACGCTCAACCTCCTGCTCAACCTCGTCACGGTGGCCATCTTCGTCGCCGCCTCGGGCGTGCAGCCGCGGTGGACCTGGCTCCTGCTGCCGCTGCCGCTCGTCGCCCTCGTCGTCTTCGGGACCGGCCTCGGGATGCTGCTGTCGGCGCTGTTCGTGCCCTTCCGCGACATCAAGCCGATCTGGGAGGTCGTCCAGCAGGCGCTCTTCTACGCGACGCCGATCCTCTATCCCGTGGAGAAGGTCGCCGAGCGCTCCGAGACGCTCGCGAAGGTCGTGATGAGCAACCCGCTGGCCGCGATCATCCAGGAGTTCCGCCATCTCCTGCTG
>JAXDHC010000509.1:0-4549 GCA_034664705.1 Solirubrobacteraceae bacterium | reverse complement strand
CCGGGACGAGCAGCCCCTCGATGAGGGTCTGCGTCGCCTTGCCGCCCGCACCGTGAGCCATGGTGATGCGGGGGTCGCGGAAGCGCGCGCGCTTGGCGCGGGCCGTCTCGATGATGCCGAGGATGCGTTGTTCGCGCGCGGAGATGTCGGCCACTAGACGACCTCCCGCTCCCGCGCGAAGCGCCCGAAGTTGTAGTAGGCCGCGCAGGCGCCCTCCGAGGACACCATGCACGTGCCGATGGGCCGCTCGGGGGTGCACGCGGTGCCGAACACCTTGCACTCCCACGGCTTGATGACGCCCTTGAGGACCTCGCCGCACTGGCACGCCTTCGGGTCGGCGACCCGCACGCCCGGCACGCTGAAGCGCCGCTCGGCGTCGACGTCGGCGTAGCGCTCGGAGATCTTCAGGCCGCTCTGGGAGATGAACCCGAGGCCGCGCCACTCGAAGTGGGGGCGCAGCTCGAAGACGTCGGCCATGACCTCCAGCGCGCGCCGGTTGCCCTCGTAGGGGACGACGCGCGAGTACTGGTTCTCGACCTCGCAGCGGCCCTCGTCGAGCTGACGCAGGACCATGTGGATCGCCTGGAGGATGTCCAGCGGCTCGAAGCCTGCGATGACCACCGGCTTGCCGTAGTGGGTGGGGATGAAGTGGAACGGTCGCGCGCCGACGACGGTGGACACGTGGCCGGGGCCGATGAAGCCGTCGAGGCGCAGGTCGGGCGACTCGAGCAGCGCCCGCAGCGGCGGCACGATCGTCACGTGGTTGCACATGACGGAGAAGTTCGTGACCGCCTCGGCCTTCGCGCGCATGATCGTCAGCGCGGTCGAGGGCGCCGTCGTCTCGAAGCCGATCGCGTAGAAGACGACCTCGCGGTCGGGGTTGGCCTTGGCGATCCGCAGCGCGTCGAGCGGCGAGTAGACCATGCGCACGTCCGCGCCGGCCGCCTTGGCCTCCAGCAGCGACCCGCCGGCGCCGGGGATGCGCATCATGTCGCCGAAGCAGGTGAAGATCACGCCGGGCTCGTGGGCGAGGGCGATGCCGTCGTCCACGCGGCCCATCGGGATGACGCACACCGGGCAGCCGGGGCCGTGCACGAGCTCGACGTTCGCGGGCAGGAGGTCGTCGACGCCGTACTTGTAGATCGAGTGCGTGTGGCCGCCGCAGACCTCCATGATCTTGTAGTGGCGGCCCGGCTGGACGTCGCCCAGGATCTCGCCCGCGAGCACGCGGCCGAGCTCGGGGTCACGGAACTCGTCGACGTACTTCATGCGATGGCCTCCGCGTCCAGGAGCGTGAGCGCCGTGCCGGCGTGCACGAGCAGCGCGTCGCCGGGCGCGACCGCGCCGACGAGCGCGACCTCGACCGAGGTGCGGGCGCCGTCGGCGCCCTGGCAGAGCGCCAGGCCGCGGGGCTCGTCGACCGCCAGCACGCGCATCGCGACGCCCTCGTCGGAGCACGTCACGCAATGGTGAGGGTCGTCGCAGTCGCGCGTCATTCGATCGCGCTCGCGCGCAGCTCGGCGAGCTCCTGGTCGTACTCCGCCCCCATGTCCTCGAGCAGCTCGCGCGTCGCCCGCGCCTCGTCCTCGTCGATCTTGGAGATGGCGAAGCCGACGTGGATCAGCACCCAGTCGCCGGGGCCGACCGCGTCGTCGCCCTCGAAGAGGCCGATGTTGACGGTGCGCTGCACGCCCGCGACATCCACCTTGGCGAGCCGCCTGGACTCGTCGACGACTTCCACGATGCAACCGGGAATGGCCAGGCACATGACGTGCCGACCTCCTCGTGGACGTTCCCCTCGAGAGGCGAGGGCGCCGACCTGCGGAGGCGACCCTAGCGGCGGCAAGGTGCATCTGCAACATGGCTGACCGGCGACCGACCGGCGCACCTCTGACCCGGTGTCGAGTCGCCGCTCTCAGGGGGCCGGCCGCCCGGTCCCCGTGTGCTCGAGGTAGGCGACGACGCGGTTGACGAGCGCCGTGAGGGCCGGCAGCGGCTCCTCGAGGGCGAGCGGGCGGTCGCCGAGCAGGGCCTCCAGGCGGGCGCCGGTGTCGGGATCGACGTCCCCGGCGAGACGGGCGGCGGTCCGCGCGGCGCGGCGGGTCGTCACGGGGTCGAGCGTCCAGATCGTCTCGAACCGCCGCTCGGCGTCGCCGGCGGCGCCGGGCGCCTGCGGCGCCGGGCCGTCGGGGCGCTCCCACGCGAGCAGGCTCGCGGCGAACCCCGGCGCGTCGACGATGAGCGCCCACTCGTTGCCCAGGGCGTCCAGCGGGTCGATGGGCAGCTCGACCGGGCCGTGCGGCGGGCGGCCGACCGACGGGAAGTCGGCGAACACGACGGCGGCGTCGGCATGCGCGGCCATCCGCCGCCAGCGCGGCTCGACGGCGCGATAGAAGCGCTCGCGCTGGAAGGCGCCGACGAGCACGGGCGCCGCCGCGAGCGCCAGCGTCTCGTGCTCGATCGCGCGGCTGAGCGCCTCGAGCGTCGACTTGCGCAGCACCTGCGGGCGCGCCCCGTGCTCGGAGGCGGCGACGGCGGCGTAGAGCGACGGGCGGTCCGACGCGCCGCCCGTCTCCCGCGCGCGCTCGATCGCCGCGGGCACCGAGAGCCCGCGGCCGCGGAACGCCTGCGCGCGGCGCAGCGTGGCGACGTCCTCGGGCGTGTAGCGGCGGTAGCCGGACGCGGTGCGGTGGGGCGCCGGGAAGCCGTACCGCTGCTCCCACATGCGGATCGTCCCGGCAGCGAGGCCGGTCTGCTCCGCGACGTCCCGTATGGCGAGGTCATCTTGCACGTTCGGTTTCAAGGGTGAGCCCAGCAGGCGCGATTCGACGGCCCGCCGCGCCCTTCCTGCTCGGGGTGGGTACGGGCCGGCCCTCGCCCGAGGTCACTCCCCCGCGGGCGCTGCGCCGCTCGCGGGTCCGGGTAGCGTGTGCGCGTGCCCGCCGTCGTCGCCGCCGCCATCGTCGCCGCCGCGAGCGCCGTGTACGTCGCCGTGCGGCGCCTGCTGGCCGCGACGGTCCCCGACGAGGTCCACGTCCTGCGCGAGGCCGACGACGCCACGACGATGGACCGCCGCACCGGGGCGGTGCGCTCGGTGCAGTCGGCCGAGGTCGTGCTGCCGGCCGACCGGATCGACGCCCTGTGGACGCCGGCGTCGCTGGAGCGCCTGGCGCGGACGTACTGGCGCTTCCTCAGCCGCGCGACGCTCGGCGTGATCCGCGTCTTCTACAGCGACCGCGAGCGCTCCGTGTGCCTGCTGCACCCGCGCCTGAAGCTGCTCACCTTCCAGGTCCCCGAGTACGAGATGGACGCCCAGCGCGGCGTCGTGCGGTGGCGCATCGCGCGCGGCGTGCTCGTCGCCCGCCGCGGCCACCACGGCGACGGCTACCTCGAGATCGACGTCCAGCGCCACCCGGCCGCCGATCCGGGAAAGGTCAAGGTGCACGTCGAGGTGGAGGTCGCGAACTTCTACCCGGCCATCGCCTTCTCGGTCGGGCGCTGGTTCTACACGATCACCCAGTCGCGGATCCACGTCCTCGTGACGCACGCCTTCCTGCGGTCGCTGGCCCGGCTCGACCTCGCCGAGTCCCGCGTGGGGCGCTTCGCGACCGTCGAGCAGGTGCCCGCGCCGAGCCTCCCGCCCCCGCGCGAGCGCGGCGGGGTGCCGACGCGCCCGGCGTAGGCCGGCGGCGCGGCCTCGCCGGGGCGCGCTATCCGTAGCGCGGGCCGGTGAACCGGCGCAGCTTGGCGCGGTTGTGGCGGGCGTGCACGCGCCGCACCGTGCCGGAGCGCGCGCGCATGACGATCGACTCGGTCGTCGCCGTCGAGCCCTGGTAGCGGACGCCCTGCAGGACGTCGCCGTCCGTGACGCCCGTCGCGGAGAAGAAGCAGTCGTCGCCCTTGACGAGGTCGTCCTGGTCGAGCTGGCGCTCGAGGTCGTAGCCCGCGTCGATCGCGGCCTGGCGCTCCTCGTCGTCGCGCGGCCACAGCCGGCCGACGAAGCCGCCGCCGATGCACTTGATGGCGGCCGCGGAGATCACGCCCTCGGGCGTGCCGCCGATGCCCCACAGCAGCGTGACCGGGGAGCGGTCGCTGACGGCCAGGAGCGCGGCGCTGACGTCGCCGTCGGTGATCAGCCGGACGCGCGCGCCCGCCTCCCGGATCTCGTCGATGCCCGCTTCGTGGCGGGGGCGGTCGAGGGTCACGACCATGATGTCGCGGATGTCGCACGCGCGGCGCTCGGCGATGCGGCCCAGCGTCTCCGTCAGCGAGCGGTCGAGGTCCAGCAGGTCGGCGATGTCCGAGGCGCCGGCGAGCTTCTCCATGTACACGCACGGGCCCGGGTCGAACATCGTGCCGCGCGGGCTCAGCGCGATGACGGCCAGCGCGCTCGGCATGCCGAGCGCGGTGAGGCGCGTGCCCTCGAGCGGGTCCACGGCGATGTCGACCGCGGGCGGCTGCCCGTTGCCGATCTGCTCGCCGTTGTGGAGCATCGGCGCCTCGTCCTTCTCGCCCTCGCCGATCACCACCACGCCGTCCATGTGGATCG
>JAXDHC010000508.1:0-4872 GCA_034664705.1 Solirubrobacteraceae bacterium | reverse complement strand
CGCCCCAGGAGCGCCATGAGCGACGGCACGAGCAGCGCACGGACGATCGTCGCGTCGATGAGGACGGCCAGCGCGGTCCCGATCCCGAGCTCCTTGATGAAGACGATCTCCGACGTGGCGAACGCGCCGATCGCGACGCAGAACAGCACGGCCGCCGCGCTGACGATGCGCCCGGTGCGCTCGAGGCCGACGGCCACCGCCTCGCGAGTCCCCAGGCCACGGTCGTGCTGCTCCTTGATCCGCGCGAGCAGGAACACGCCGTAGTCGGTGGACAGCCCGAACGCGAGCGCGAAGAGCAGCACCGGCTGGGTGGACTCCAGCGCCCCCTGGCTCGTGTAGCCGAGCACGCCCTCGAGGCGGCCGTCCTGGAAGATGAGGACGAGCAGCCCGAACGCGGCGCTGAGCGTCAGCAGGTTCATCACGAGCGCCTTGAGCGGCAGCACGACCGAGCCGGTCATGAGGAACAGGATCACGAACGTCGTCCCGGCGACCACCGCCAGCGCGATCGGGAGGTGCGCGCTCAGGCTCGCCTGACGATCGACGAAGTCCGCCGTCGCCCCGCCGACGTCGACGGGGAAGGGCGCCGGCCGGGCGCGGACGCCGGCCACGAGGTCCTTGGCGCTCGTCGAGAGCATCGTGTCGCGCGCGGTCACGTCGATGCGCCACAGCGCGTCGCCGAGCGGTCGCGGCGCGCCGACGGCCGCCGCGCCGGGCAGCGTCCGCAGTCCGGCGGCGTAGCGCGCCACCGCGTCGCCGGCGGACCGCGGCGCGCGGACCGCGACGTACACGGGGCGCGTGCGGTTGGCGGGGAAGTCGCGCTGGAGCGCCTCCTCGACGGTGCGCGCGCCGGTGCCCGCGGGCAGCACGCTCGCGTCGATGCCCGTGAAGCGGATGCCGCTGAACGGAAGGCCGAGCGCGACGAGCAGGACCGACGTGGCCACGGCCACCCGCACCGGGCGGCGCATGACGCCGCGCGAGAGCCGGTACCAGAACCCGGTCGCCTCGCCGCTCGGGGCGGCGCGCCGTTGCCACCGCGCGGGCGCGAGCGCGTTGACCCGCGGCCCGAGGACGGCGAGCAGGGCAGGCAGGACGGTCAGCGCCACGACCGACGCCACGAGCGCGACGATCACGCCGCCGATCCCCATGGAGTACAGGAAGCGCTGCGGGAACACCACGAGCGAGGCGAGCGCCGCCGCGACGGTCAGCGAGCTGAAGAGCACGGTCCGCCCGGCCGTCGCCATCGTCGCGCGCAGCGCGGCGGCGCCCGGCCCGACCCGCTCGAGCTCCTCCCGGTAGCGCGAGACCATGAACAGGCTGTAGTCGATCGCGAGGCCGAGGCCGAGCCCGGTGACGAGGTTGATCGCGAAGACCGACATGCCGACGCCCTCGTTGACGAGCCGGATCGCGAGGAACGTGCCGACGATCGAGATGCCGCCGACGAGCAGCGGCAGCAGCGCCGCCACGAGGCCGCGGAAGAACAGGAGCGACAGCAGGAGAAGCGCCGGGAAGGCGATCATCTCGGCGCGCGCGAGGTCCTCCTGCACCTGGCCGCCGACCTCCTGCTGGGTCACGGCGCCGCCCCCGAGCGTCACGCCGCGCTCGCGTTCGAGGCGCGTGGTGAGCCGCTCGGTCGTGCGGTCCTCGTCGGCGCCCGCGCGGAGCGTCGCCGCCACGTACGTGGCGCGCCCGTCGGTGGAGAGGAGGGCCCGGCCCGGCACCGACAGGATCGAGTCGACCCGGGCGACGCCTCCCTCCGCCTCGACGGCGCGCACGACCGCGGCGACGCGGGCGCGGCCGGCCGGCTCCGTCACGGGGCCCGGCGTGCGGACGAGCGCGACGACCGACGGCGTCACGAGCGCGCCCGTGGCCCGCGCGATGCGGTCGCGGGCGGCCACGCTCTCGGACGCGGCGTCCTCGAAGTCGTTGTCGGCGGTGAGCAGGCCGACCACCGGGCCGCCGAGGATCGCGGCGACCACGGTGAACACGCCGGCGAGCGCCAGCACCCGGGCGCGACGGCGGTGGATCAGACGGGCCAGGGCATCGAGCATGGCGAGCTCCTTCGACCAGCCCGAGGGCTGGATCGTGAGTGATCACTAGCTTGCGGGCCGAAAAAAAGAAAGACCCTCACGGCGACCCCACGGCCGCGGCCGCGCGCAGGTGCGCCAGCGCCCACTCGGGATCGCCGGCGATCTGCGGCAGGTCCATCGCGGCGGCGACGTTGAGCAGCATGCCGGTGGCGAAGAACGCCCGGACGTCGTCCTCCGGCGCGCCGGCCAGGCGCCTGACGAGCTGCCAGAGCTCCGCGTAGCCCCGGCTCGCCGCCTCGCGGACCTCGGCGTCGTCGCACGCCGCGTACATCTGCAGCTGGATCAGCAGCATCTCGCGGTCGGCGAGCAGCTCGGTGTAGGCGCGGCCCATCGCCAGCAGCGGATCGCCGTCGGCGGACTCCGCCGCGGCGGTGAACGTCTCGTGCAGGCGGTCGTGGCAGCGCCCCATGCACGCCATGAACAGGCCCTTCTTCGTTCCGAACAGCCGGAAGAGGTACGGCTGGGAGATGCCCGCGCCGGCGGCGATCGCCTCGGTCGACGTGCCGTGCAGGCCGCCGCGCGCGAACTCGCCGACCGCGACGTCGAGGATCGCGCGGCGCCGCTGGTCGGCGCTCATGCGGCGTCTCGGGGCGGGCACGCCGCATAAGGTAGTGACTACTTACTAGCTGTCAAGGGCTCTCGGTCGGCGCCGGCTCGGCGCCGTGCCGGACGATGCCCTCCGGCAGCCGGATCTGCAGCCGCGTGATCCGCGCGCCGTCGATCGCGGCGATCCGGAAGTGCACGCCCTCGATGTCGCACTGGTCGCCGACGACCGGGCGGCGGCCGAGCCGGTCGAAGACGAGCCCGGCCATCGTGCGCGGGCCGTCCACCGGGAGGGTCGTCCCGATCGTCTCGTTGAAGTCGTCGATCGTCATCGACCCCGCCACCTCGACGGTCCGGTCGTCGAGCCACGTCACCGTGTCGTCGGGCAGGTCGTACTCGTCCTGGATCTCGCCGACGATCTCCTCGACGATGTCCTCCATCGTCACGAGCCCGGCCGTCGAGCCGTACTCGTCGACGACGAGCGCGAGCGACTGGCGCTGCTCGCGCAGCTCGCGCAGCAGCGCGCCGACGTCCTTGGTCTCCGGGACGATGAGCGCCGGGCGCGCGACGGACTCGATCGTCTCCGGCTCGCCCGCCCGCGCCGCGCCGATGAGATCGCGGAGATGCACCACGCCGATGAGGCGGTCGAGCGTGCCCCGCCCGACCGGGAAGCGGGCGTGGGAGGACTCCGTCACCTGGGCCAGCGCCGCGTCCGGGGTCAGGGCGGCGTCGAGCCATTCCACGTCGGGCGCGGGGACCATGATGTCGCGCGCCTCGCGGTTGGCGAAGTCGAAGACGTTGTGCAGCATCTCCTCCTGCGCGAGCGGGATCACGCCGGTGCTCTCCGCCTCGTCCACGAGCGCGCGGAGCTCGTCGGCGCTGCGGATCGACTCGCCGGCGACGACGTCGCTGATGCCGAACGGGCGCAGGAAGAGCCGCGCGGACTGCTGCAGGACGAACACGACCGGGCGCAGGACCATCTGCATGATGTCGACCGGGCGCGCCACGAGCATGGCGAGCCGCTCGGCGCGGTCGAGCGCGAGGCCCTTGGGCACGAGCTCGCCGAGCACGACGCTGAGGTAGGTCACCAGCGTGAACGCGATCACGAAGCTCACGGTCGACGGGATCCATTCGCCCAGCAGCTGGCCGACGAGCGGCTCGGCCACGGCGCCGGTGAGGATGCCGATCGCGGTGATCCCGACCTGGACCGTCGAGATGACGCGCACGGGGTCGTCCATGAGCCGCAGCGCCGCGGCGGCCCGCTTGCTGCCGGCCTGGGCGCGGGGCGCCAGCGCGGACCGGCGCGCGGTCACCACGGAGTACTCGGCGATGACGAAGAACGCGTTGCCGCCGATGAGCGCGAGGACGCCGAGGACGCGGAGGAGGTCGCTCATCGGCCGGCGGCCGCGATGCCGCGGGTGGGACGGCCGCGGAGGGTCGCGGCCGAGGGTCTGGAGGGCTCTGCGGGCTGGGCCATGTCCCCTACACGGTAGGCCGGGCCGGCGCGCGCGGTCGCCGCGGCGCCCGGCGCCGCGGTTCGCGCGCCCCGCGAGTCCGCCTGCGGGGGGCGCGCGGGCACCCTGCGCGGCCCTGGGCGCAGACGTCGGGCGGACGGGAGTCGGACGCAGCAGGCTCCGGCTGAAACGGCGCGCATTCGTCGATGTCCGACAAGGCCGTGCCTTCAGACGATCGACCGGTTGACCTGGACGGCTGCGCCGTGAGACGGTGCGGCAGCGCCGCGAGTCGCGCGGGCTTCGCTGGGTCGGCGCCGATTGGACCGCCTGTCCAAGTCGGTTCTCCAAAAGTCTTTCCTGGAGCACTGGCAACGGACAATCACTGATGTTATAAGTCGGACTTCAGCCCTATTACCTGGTAAGGCGGCGTCTTGATCATCGATGGGGAGCGTTCCTTGAGCAGTGCATTCGGCTAGGGACCGGGGCGGTCGGTCGGTCGCGTCTCGCCCGGCGCCATGCCCTGGCGCGTCGCGGTCGCAGGGAGATGCTCCGGCGGACGGGGCGTGGTCTTCGTCCGCGGGCGCACGGCGCCCGGGCCGGAGCCCGTCGGTCTCGCGCAGGTGGTTGATCAGCAGGTGCCGGGCCGGCGCAAGCCGCGCCCGGCGTGTCTCGCGGCCGGCCCGGTCCGCGCGCTGGAACGCGCGCGCTGCCGGGGCCGGCCGTCTCGCAAGCAGTCGAACGGAGGAGTTGGACGTGACGAACAACGAGGCGCGCTAGGCGTCCCGAGG
>JAXDHC010000507.1:0-4628 GCA_034664705.1 Solirubrobacteraceae bacterium | reverse complement strand
CTGGCGCTGGCGTGGCTGCCCGAGGCGCACATCGCGTGGACGCTCGTCCCCCAGGCTCTGGCCGGCGCCGGCATGGGGCTCGCGCTGCCCGCGCTGGCCGGCGGGCTGCTGCCCGAGGTGACCGCATACGACGCGGCGCGCACGCTCGCGGTCCGTCACGCCGGCATCGCCCTGACGCTCGTCGCGCTCGCGCCGGTCGTCGCCCACCAGCTCGACACGGTCACGCACCGCGCGCAGGAGCAGGGCGTCGCGCTCGTCCTCGACGCGCCGTTCGCGCCGCAGGAGAAGCTCGCCCTCGCGCCCGCGCTCCTGAGCGGCGTGGACGCGCAGGATCCCCGCGCCGGGCTGCGCCGCGCGCTCGCCGCCGAGCGCCGGCGCTTCTCCGGCCGCGAGCTCCAGGCCTACGACCGGCTCGCCCAGCGCGCCGACGAGACGGTCACCGCGGCGGTCGCCGACGCCTTCCGGGAGGCGTTCCTCATCACCGGCGCGCTCGCGCTGCTCGCCGCGCTCGTCGTCGCGCCGTGGCCGCCGGCCCGCCGGGCGCTGCCCGCGCTCGGCGCGGCGGCGGTGCTGGCCGTCGCGGCCCCCGGCGCCTACGCGGCCGCGCACGCCGCGCTGGCGCCCGAGCCGGTCGAGATCCAGGACCCGTGCACCGCCAAGCGCGAGCTGCCGGGCACCGGGGGCATCGGCGGCTTCCTCCAGGACCGCGCGCTGCAGCTCCTGGACGCCACGGCCTGCCGGCTCGGCGCGACGCGCGAGGAGCTCGTCCTCGCGCTCACCGACCCCGCCGAGGCGCGGCGCTTCAAGGAGCGCCACGGCGTGGACCCGCGCTCCGTCGGCGGCGTGCTGCAGACGCTGATCGGCGGGTAGCCCGGGCGCTGCGGCCGCGTGGCCACGCCGCCCGTCAGGCCGCGTCGACGACCTTGCCGGGGTTGAAGAGGTCCGCCGGGTCGAGGGCGTGCTTGATGGCGCGCATCGCCGCGACGCCCGCGGCGCCGTGCTCCTCGACGAGGAACCCGGCTTTTCCGTAGCCCACGCCGTGCTCGCCGGTGCACGTGCCCTCGAGGTCGAGCGCGCGGCGCACGAGGCGCTCGTGGAAGGCCGTCGCGCGCGCCACCTCGTCCGGGTCGCCCGGCTCGACGAGCACGACGACGTGGAAGTTGCCGTCGCCGACGTGGCCGACGATGCCGGACGGCAGGCCGAGCGCCTCCATGTCGCCCTGCGTCTGCAGGATGCACTCCGCCAGGCGCGAGACGGGCACGCACACGTCGGTGGTCAGCCCCTGGCTGCCGGGTCGCAGCGCCCGCGCGGCGTCGTTGGCGCGGTGGCGCGCGCGCCACAGCTTGCGCCGCTCGCGCTCCTCGGAGGCCCACGCGAAGCCGTCGGCGCCGTGCTCGCGGGCGACCACCTCGACCTCGGCGGCCTGCGCCTCGACCTCGGCCGGACCGCCGTGGAACTCGAGGAACAGCGTCGGCGCGACGCGCTGGTGGAGGTCGGCGTGGCGGTTGATCGCCTCGATGAGCGCCTCGTCGGCCAGCTCGATGCGCGCGACCGGGACCCCGAGGCGCCCGACGTCCATGACGCAGTTCACCGCGGCCTCCAGGCTCGGGAACGCGCACGTCGCGGCGGCCATCGCCTCCGGCGTGGGGTAGACGCGCAGCGTGGCCTCGCAGATCAGCCCGAGGGTGCCCTCCGAGCCGATGAACAGCCGCGTGAGGTCATAGCCGGCGGAGGACTTGCGCGCCCGCGAGCGCGTGCGCACGACGCTGCCGTCGGCCATCACCACGAGCAGCGAGACGACGTTCTCGCGCATCGCCCCGTAGCGGACGGTCGTCGTGCCGGACGCCCCGGTCGCGACCATCCCGCCGATCGTCGCGTCCGCGCCGGGGTCGACGGGGAAGAAGACGCCCTCGGGCCGCAGCCGGTCGTCGAGGCGGCTGCGCGTCACGCCGGCCTGGACGGTGACGTCCATGTCGTCGACCGACAGGCGCAGGATCGCGTCCATGCGGCTCATGTCCACCGACACGCCGCCGTGCAGCGCGGCGATGTGGCCCTCGAGCGAGGTGCCCGCGCCGAAGGGCACGATCGGCGCGCCGTGCTCGGCGCACACGTGCACCACGGCGGCCGCCTCCTCCACGTCGAGCGGGAGCACGACGACGTCGGGCGGGGCCGGCGCATGGAAGGACTCGTCCGTGCCGTGCTGGCGGCGGACGTCCTCGCCGGTGAGCACGCGGTCGGGCGCGAGCGCACGGGCCAGCGCCTCGGTGAGCGCCGGCACGGCGTCCGGCGAGACCCGCGGCGCGGCGGCCGGTCCGGCGTGGTGCAGCGACGTCATGGATCTCCTCCGGGCTCGGTGCTCGTGCGGGGCGCCGACGCATCCTCGCACGGCCGGGCGGGCGCCTCAGCCGGGGAGCGTCTCGCCGCCGATCGGCGCCAGCACCTCGCCGGAGTAGTAGCTCGACAGCTCGGCCGAGGCGAAGAAGACGTACGACGGCGCGATCTCGTCGGGCTGCGCGGCGCGGCCCATCGGGACGTCCTGGCCGAAGGACTGCACCTTGTCCTCCGGCATCGTCGACGGGATCAGCGGCGTCCACACCGGGCCGGGCGCCACGCAGTTGACGCGGATCCCGCGGTCCTGCAGCGCCTGCGCGAGGGAGTACGTCAGCGCGTTGATCGCGCCCTTCGTCGCCGCGTAGTCGATGAGCGTCTTGTTGCCGCGCAGGCCGTTGATCGAGCTCGTGTTGACGATCGCGCCGCCGTCGGGGATGTGGGCGAGCGCGGCCTTCGTGGTCCAGAAGTACGAGTGGACGTTCGTGCGGAACGTCGTGTCCCACTGCTCCGTCGTGATCTCCATGAAGTCCTCGACGGGGTTCTGGTAGGCGATGTTGTTCACGAGGACATCCAGCCCGCCGAGCTCCTGCGTGGTGCGCCGGACCGCCTCGACGCAGCCGTCCTCGGTGGACAGGTCGCCGGCGATGGCGACGGCGCGGCGGCCCTCCGCCTCGACGAGCGAGCATGTGTGGCGGGCGTCGTCGTGCTCGGAGAGATAGGCGATCGCGACGTCGGCGCCCTCCTTCGCGAACGCGACGGCGACGGCGCGCCCGATGCCCGAGTCGCCGCCGGTGACCAGCGCCCGTCTGCCCTCCAGCCGCCCGGCGCCGCGGTAGCCGCGCATCTCGTCGTGCGGCTCCGGCGTCATCTCCCGGGTGTGGCCCGGGCGCTCCTGCTGCTGCGGTGGGAACTCCTGCTCGCCCTCGCTCATCGCCGGCGCGCCCCGCTCACGCGGCGGCGTCCGGGGGCGAGCCCGCCGGCTCCTCGGGCCGCCCGCGCCGGCGCGAGGCGGGCACGACGCGCGGGGCGGCGGGCGAGCGACGGCGCAGCTTGTTCAGCTCCTCGCGGACGATGGCCTCCCAGGCGTCGTCGTTGCGTCGGGTGCGCGAGCCGGAGGTCGGGCGGAAGGTGAGATCGGACGTGGAATCGGACATGCGGGACACAGGCTCCTGGACCGGGGACGGCGTCCGCCATACCCGCTGACCGACACCTGCATGCCGCCGCTCGGCAGGAGAATGCGGCGGCGCCCGCAAAATGCATGAGATGCGTGTCGGCCGCCGCGACGTGCGGATCACCCACCCGGACAAGGTGCTGTTCCCGGACGGCATCACGAAGGCCGACCTCGCGGCCTACTACGGCGACGTCGCCCCGGCCATGCTGCCGCACGTCCGCGACCGCCCGCTGTCGTTCCAGCGCTTCAACAAGGGCATCGAGGGCGGGGGGTTCTTCCAGAAGGACCTGCCGGGCGGCGCGCCGGACTGGGTGCGACGGATCAGCGTTCCGAAGAAGGGCGGCACGGTCTGCCACGCGCTGGCGAACGAGGCGGCCACGCTCGTGTGGATGGCCAACCTGAACGCCATCACGCCGCACGTCTGGACCGCGCGCGCCGACCGCCTCGACCGCCCTGACCGGATCGTCTGGGACCTCGACCCCTCCGGCGAGGACGAGTTCGACCTCGTGCGGCGCACGGCGCTCGAGCTCGGCGACGTCCTGCGCGACGCCGGCTGCGAGCCGTTCGCGATGACGACCGGCTCACGCGGCCTGCACGTCGTCGTCGCCCTGCGCCGCCGCTACGGCTACGACCGCGTGCGCGACGGGGCGCTCGCCGTCGCCGAGGCGCTCGTCGCGCGCCATCCCGGCGAGCTGACGACCGCCTTCCGCAAGGAGAAGCGCGCCGGGCGCCTCTTCGTCGACGTCAATCGCAACGCGTGGGCGATGACGGCCGTGCCGCCCTACGCGGTGCGCCCGCGGCCCGGCGCGCCCGTCGCGGCGCCGCTGCGCTGGGAGGAGCTCGAGGATCGCGAGCTCACGCCGGGGCGCTGGACGCTGCGGACGATGCCCGCCCGCCTGGAGCGCGACGGCGACCCGTGGGCGCAGATCGCGCGCTCGGCCGGCGCGCTGCCGCGGCTGTAGCGCCGGCCGCGCGATCCGCGACGCATGATCGGCGCGGGCCCTGGGGGACAATGGCTGGCATGGAGTCGCTTCGCGGCCAGCTGCTCATCGCCTCGCCGAAGATCCTCGACCCGCACTTCCGTCGCACGGTCGTGTTCATGGCCGAGCACACCGACGAGGGGGCC
>JAXDHC010000506.1:0-7146 GCA_034664705.1 Solirubrobacteraceae bacterium | reverse complement strand
GCGGGTCGCGCGCCGCTCGTCGGCGATCAGGTCGAACGTCTCCGCGGCCCACCGCAGGTTCGCGGCCGGGAGGAGCACGCATTGCATGCCGTTGCACAGCATCAGGCCGCGGTTGTCGAGATGGACGTACGGCTCCGGTCGGTGAGCGGCGACCGTCAGCGACGTCGGGGCGTCCGTAATGGTCCGCGCACAGTACGGGTGCCGCCGGGCGGAGGGAGCCGGGGCAGGGAAGGGGGGGAGATCTCTGTCCCGGCCGGTCACCCGCTCCGGAGGGGGGAGGGAGCGGGGCCGACCATCCGGCGGCTCTCGAATCTGCTTGCCCTCACAGCATCGTCGATGGGGCGCGGGCGCTCCATCCGCCGATGGGCCGATTTGCGGGCTCGGCGTGGCTGACCGCCTGCCCCGCGCGGGGAACGGGTAGGGCGCGGGCACCCGAACCGGAGGAGACCGTGATGTCCGACGCGTCGTTTCGCCGACACCTGACGCGCCCCGCCGCGGGGGACGGGCGATGAGCCGGCCGGCCGAGCGCCCGCGCCTGCACCGCCTCGCCGAGAGCGTCGGCGAGCTCACCGCGCTCGACGGCCCCGCGGAGGCGGTCGCCAAGAGGATCCGCGGCGCGATCCCGCGCGGGCCCGTCAAGGACCTCCTGAGCGGCACGCCGCTCGGCCACGCCATGCACCCGTTGCTCACCGACGTGCCGATCGGGAGCTGGACGTCCGCGACGATGCTCGACCTCGTGGGCGGGTCCGCCGCCCGCGCCGGCTCGGAGCGCCTGATCGCGATCGGCGTGCTCGCGGCGCTGCCGACCGCCGTGACGGGCGCCAACGACTGGGCCGACACGACCCCCGCCTCGGACAGCGTCCGCCGGAT
Organism: Solirubrobacteraceae bacterium; assembly: GCA_034664705.1. Lineage (GTDB taxonomy): Bacteria > Actinomycetota > Thermoleophilia > Solirubrobacterales > Solirubrobacteraceae > JAOPZW01. The sequence goes on along the minus strand of JAXDHC010000506.1, from coordinate 6,276 downwards.
CGGCGCGATCCACGCGGTCGCGAACGTCGCCGCGCTCGGGCTCTACGGCGCTTCGCTGGCCGCCCGCCGCCGCGGCGCCCACGCGCGCGGCGTCGCCCTCGGCCTCGCCGGCCTCGGCGCGCTGACCGCGGGCGGTCATCTCGGCGGGCATCTCTCCTACTCCAAGGCGGTCGGCGTCGACCAGACCGCCTTCGACACGGGACCGCAGGAGTGGACCGAGGTGCTCGACGAGTCGGCGCTGGCGGACGGCCGCCTCCACGCCGCCGACGTCGACGGCCAGACGGTGCTCGTCGTGCGCCATCAGGGCGAGGTCCACGTCCTGAACGACCGCTGCGCCCACCGCGGCGGCGCGCTGCACGAGGGCGAGCTGGTCGACGGCTGCGTCGAGTGCCCGCTGCACGGCAGCCGCTTCCGGCTGACCGACGGCTCCGTGGAGCGCGGGCCGTCGGCGTATCCGCAGCCGGTCTACGACGTGCGGGTGCAGGGCGGCCGGGTGGCCGTGCGGGCCGCGGGCGACTGACCCCGGCACCGGTGGGCGGGATGTCACCCGTCATCGATGAGTTCCGGAAGTGCGGTCGGTCTCTTGAAGCAGTGACTTCGAACGAGATCGACGAGGGGATGGAGACCATGACCGCTGATGTCCGATCCACGGCCGGGGCGACCGAACGCTCGCGCTGGGTGGCGCTCGTCGTGCTGTGCACCGGCGTTCTCATGATCGTCCTCGACGCGACCGTGGTGAACGTCGCCCTGCCCTCGATCCAGAGCGATCTCGGGTTCTCCCAGGCCGGGCTCGCCTGGGTCGTCAACGCCTACCTGATCGCGTTCGGCGGGCTGCTCCTGCTCGCGGGGCGGCTCGGGGACCTCATCTCGCGCCGCGACGTGTTCCTGGCCGGCCTGGGGATCTTCACGGTGGCCTCGCTGGTGTGCGGAGTGGCGCAGAGCCAGGCGGTGCTCGTCGGCGCGCGGTTCGTCCAGGGCATCGGCGGCGCGATGACATCCGCGGTCGTCCTCGGCATGATCGTCACCATGTTCCCCGAGCCGCGCGAGCAGGCCAGGGCGATCGGTGTCTACAGCTTCGTCGCCTCGGCCGGCGGATCCGTCGGCCTGCTGGCGGGCGGCGTCCTGACGCAGGCGATCAACTGGCACTGGATCTTCTTCGTCAACATCCCGATCGGCATCGCGACCGCGGTGGTCGCCATGCGCGTGCTCGACCGGGACACCGGCATCGGCTTCGGCCGGGGCGCGGACGTCCTCGGCGCCGCCCTGATCACAGGGGCCCTGATGCTCCTCGTCTACACGATCGTCAAGCCGGCCGCCGAGCTCGGCTGGGGCTCGAGTCGGACGCTCGCGCTCGGGGCCGTCGCGCTCGCGCTGCTCGTGGCCTTCCTGGTCCGCGAGGCGACCGCCCGCACCCCGCTCATCCCGCTGCGGATCTTCCGCTCGCGCAACGTGTCGGGGGCCAACGCGATCCAGGCGCTCGTCGTCGCCGGGATGTTCTCGATGTTCTTCCTCGGGGCGCTGTACCTCCAGCGCGTGCTCGGCTACACGCCGCTGCAGATCGGCCTGGCGTTCCTGCCGTCGACGATCGTGATGGGCGGCCTGTCGCTGCGCTACTCCGAGCGGCTGATCACCCGCTTCGGGGCGACGAACACGCTGGTGCCCGGCCTCGTGCTCATCATGGGCGGGCTGCTGCTGTTCGCCCGCACGCCGGAGCACGGCCAGTACGTGCGCGACGTGCTGCCGGTGATGCTGCTGCTCGGCACCGGGATCGCGGTCGCCTTCCCGGCGCTCATGACGCTCGCGATGTCGGGCGCCACGCCGAGCGACGCGGGCCTCGCGTCCGGGCTCGTGAACACGACCGTGCAGGTCGGCGGCGCGCTGGGGCTCGCCGTGCTCGCGACCCTGGCGGCGACCGAGACCGACGGGCTCCGCGGCGCCGGGCGGTCCACCGCCGCCGCGCTGAACGGCGGCTACCACCTCGCGTACCTGATCGGCGCCGCGCTCGTCCTCGTCGCGATCGCCGTCGCCGTCACGGTCCTGCAGTCCGAGCGCGCGGCCGCCGAGGCCGCCGTCGACAAGCCGTTCGAGCGCCCCGCCCGCGAGCGGCTGTGCTCCGAGGCGGCATAGTCGGGCCGACCGAGCCTCACGTCAGCCATCCGCGCCGGCGCGCCGGCGCACGGAAGGAGAGGGACCATGGGACAGCCAGTCGTTCACTTCGAGATCATCGGGAAGGACGGGGACGCGCTCAGGGCGTACTACCGGGATCTCTTCGGATGGGAGAGCGACGCCTCGAACCCGATGAACTACGGGATCGTGCAGCGCGAGGGCAACGTCTCGGCCGACGGCGTCGGCATCGGCGGCGGTATCGGCGTCGGGCCGGACGGCTACGACGGGCACGTCACCGTCTACATCGAGGTCCCCGACGTGGAGGCCGCGCTCGCGAAGGCCGAGAGCCTCGGCGGCACGCGGATGATGGGCCCCGACGAGGTGATGGACCGGCTCGTGATCGGCCTGTTCCAGGACCCCGAGGGCCACACGATCGGCGTCATGAGCACCGGGACGTGAGCGCGATGCGGATGATCTTGGTGAGCCTGCACATGGAGCAGCAGTAGCGCGAGGCGTCCCCGCGGCGACCGGGCGGCGCCGGCGCCCGGTCAGCGGCGGCGGCCGCGGTCTCGGCCACCCGGGTCAGTCGCTCAGGGCCTCGTCGACCGCGCGGGCGACCTGCTCGCGCGACCGCGCCCCGACGGCGCTGCGGAGCGCGGCCTGCCAGCGGTCTGCCTCCACCGCACGGACCTCCAGCCCGAGGTCGGCGAGCAGCGCGCCGCGGTCGACGTGGCCGGCGATCTGCTCGGCCCGGCGCTGGGCGGCCATGTGCTGCGCGCGGGCCAGCGGCGTGCGGCCGCCCTCGCCGGACAGCGTCAGGAGGTCCTCGGCGACCTGGGGCACGGCTCGCCGCGCGCACCGCTCCCAGGGGGCGTCGGCGGCCGAGTCCACGACGACCTGGCGGACGACGCGCCAGCCGGCGTGGTGGGACTCGCAGCGGGCGACGAGGAAGCGCGCGAGCGCGTCGGCGACGAGCACCGCGTCGGGCTCGGAGCGGTGCGCATCGAGATGGCGCAGGGCCTCCGCGATGCTGCGACCGTCGTCGACGGCGCGCGCGAGCTGCGCCGCGGTCCGCCGGGACCTGCGTGGTGACTGGTGCTCCTCGATTCCGCAGAGCGTAGCCGCGCGCGCCGCGACCCACGCGCCCGCCGGGCCCGGCGTCAGCCCTCCCGCAGGATCAGGCCGTGCTCGGGGCGCCACCCGAGCCGCACGGCCGTGCCGAGCTCCCACCGGTCGTCAGACCGGGCGCGGTAGGTGTTCTGCTCGAGCGCGACGAGCCGCAGGCCGGGCGCCAGCTCGACGATGACCTGCGTCGTCGTGCCGAGGTAGACGCGCTCGACGACGTGGCCGTCGAGGGTCACCATGCCGTCCTCGAGCTCGTCCAGCGCGCCGAGCGGCTCGTCCAGGAGCAGGACGGCCGGGTGGTTGACCAGCGCCCGCGCCAGCGCGACGCGCTGCTTCTGCCCGCCGGACAGCTCGCGCGGGCGCCGGAGGCGGTGCACATCCGCCGCTGGGCGACGGACCCGTGGACGCGCGGCTACGTCACCCATTGGCGGCCGGGCGACGTCATGGCCGTCGGCCCGCTGCACGGCACCCACGAGCCGCCGTTCTACGTCTGCGGCTCGGACCAGTGGGTGGCCGGCTACATGGAGGGCGCGGTGCGGACCGGCCGCGCCGCCGCGGCGGCGGCGCTGGGCTCGCGCGCGGCGGCCGGCTGAGGACGCGGCGTACCCGGGGACACGCGGCGCCGCGCCCTTCAGCGCGACCCGGAGCGGATGCGGCGCCGCTGCGTGCGCAGCCGGACGACGGGCGTGCGCGCCGCGCACGGCCCGCGTCCGTGGCGACCGCGACGCGTTTCCTGCATCGGCGTCGGCCTGCGCGTCCTCTCGCGCAGACCACCGCAAGACCGATCCATGTCTCTCCCCTGTCCGTCCTGAACCCGGCGGACCGTAGCGACGGACCGGTCGCGCCCGGCCCGACCACGCGGGCTTTGTTCACGAATCCGGGGCGAAGTTGTGCAACGAAGGCGTTCGGCGTGTTCGCGGTCTGTGGTGGCGTGGTGGGTGAAGGCGCCGGGGCGCGCCGCGCTCGCACTCGCGGTGGCTCGCGGCGTGGGCGGCTGGGCCGCGAGGGGGAGGGCGTCCGCCTGCGCGCGGGGCGGGCCGCTGGGGTCCGCGGTGCATCGAGTGGGCAGTTCATGCCGCTAGAGGACACAAAGTGCCCACTCGATGTCGGAGCAGGTGTGCACGCGCGCCCCGCTCCCCGGCGCCGCGCGCCCGGCCAAGGCGCCCATCCGACCCCGCTCTCGATGCCGGCCGCTCGCGCCACGCCCGCCCGAGCGCGCCGAGCGGAGCGCCGCAGCCGCCGGCCCACCGCAAGCCCCCCTCAGCCCCCCACGAACCGCCCGTTCTCCATCACCGTGTCGCCGTCGGCGCTCAGCCGCCCGCCGTTGCGCAGGTCGCAGATCAGGTCCCAGTGCAGCGCCGACGCGTTCTTGCCGCCGGTCTCCGGATACGAGCGGCCGAGGGCGAGGTGCACGGTTCCGCCGATCTTCTCGTCGAAGAGGATCGTGCCGGTGGGGCGGTCGATGCCGAAGTTCGTGCCGACGCCGAGCTCCCCGAGGTAGCGCGCGCCGTCGTCGGTGCGCAGCGCGCGCTGGAGGTATTCGTCGCCGATCTCGGCGTGCGCGCTCACGACCTCCCCGTCGCGGAGCTCGAGCTCGACGCCGTCGACATCGACGCCGGCGGGCGCCGAGCGGACGGTGAAGCGCATGCGGCCCTCGGCGCTGCGCTCGTGCGGGCCGGTGAAGACCTCGCCGCTGGGCATGTTGCGCTTGCCGTCGGAGTTAATCCACGTGCGCCCGGCGACGCCGAGCGTGAGGTCGGTGCCGTCGGCTTCGATGCGCAGCTCGCGCGCCGTCGAGAGCCGGGCGATGAGCTGGTCCTGGAACGCGCGCAGGCCGCCCCACGCCGCCACGGGATCGGCACGGTCGAGGAACAGCGCGCCCCGCACGAACTCGGCGAACTCGAACGGGGTCATGCCGGCCTGCTCGGCGAGCGCGTCCGTCGGCCACAGTGTCGAGCACCAGCGCTTCTTCATCGTCTCCTCGCGCACGGGCCGCCGCGCGCGGGCCAGCCGGGCGATCCGCTCGGGGTCGACGCCGACGAGCTCGCGAACGTCCGCCGGCGCCTGGATGCCGAGGACGGCGTCGACCTTCTTGGCCTCGGTGAGGGCGAGGTCGGGCAGGTCGTCGAGGTGACGGTCCAGCGCGTGCTCGTAGAATCCGCGGCCCTGGCCCGGCAGCTCCACGCGCAGGTGCGGCCACGCGTCGCGCTCGAGGATCGCGCGCTGCAGCTCGACGAGCAGCGGGGCGGCGAGCGTCGTCGCGCGCACGAGCACCTGCTGGCCGGGCTGCACGTCGAGGCAGTAGCCCGCCAGCAGGTCGGCGAACGCGCGCGGGTCGAGCCCCGCGCTCACGGCGCCTGGATCTCGGGGAAGTGCTCGACGACGTGCTCGCGGACCGAGTCGCGCACGAACCGGCGCTCGTCCTGCGACGCGATGCGGAAGCGCATGAGCAGCTCCTTCTGGCCCTCGGTCGGCACGCCGGCGATCTCCCAGCGCACGGCGAGGCGCTCGAAGAGGAACTCGCCGGCCCGGTGCCAGGCGTCCTCCTGCGAGAGCGGGCTCCCGGCGAGCGTGGCGGCGTACTCCTGCCGGGTCTTCGCCGTCATCGTCCCGCGCAGGGTCAGCACGTCGCCCGCCGGCGAGCGGTACTCGCTCGTCGGCGCGTGCATGTTCTCCGCCCGCCCGCGGGCCCGGCTGCGCTTGCCCATGGGCGTAGGTGTTAGCAGGCCGCGTATCGTGCCCGCGCGATGGCCTCGCACCACCGGACCAAGGAGCTCGGCCGCGGCGAGCGGGTGATTCCCGGTGTCTGGCGCCTGCGGCTCCCGCTGCCGATCCCCGGCGTGCCGCACTGCAACGCGTGGGCGGTCGCGTCCGGCGACGGCGTCGTGCTGTTCGACTGCGGCATGCACGAGCCCGGCTCGCTGGCGCACCTCGAGCGCGCGATGGAGCAGGTGAACCTGCGCCTCGAGCACGTTCGGCTGCTCGTCGTCACGCACGCGCACCCCGACCACTACGGCCAGGCCGCGACGATCGTGGAGCGCTCGG
>JAXDHC010000505.1:0-5781 GCA_034664705.1 Solirubrobacteraceae bacterium | reverse complement strand
ACCATCTACTCGGACCCCGAGCTCTTCGCGCTCGAGCAGGAGCGGATCTTCGGCAGGGCGTGGATGTTCCTCGCGCACGAGTCGGAGATCCCCGACCCCGGGGACTACGTCCTGCGCCGGATCGGCGAGGACAGCTTCATCGTGATCCGCGACGAGCACGGCACCGTGCGCGTGCTCTTCAACATGTGCCTGCACCGCGGGATGCAGCTCTGCCGCGCGGAGGTGGGCAACACGTCGCACTTCCGCTGCCCGTACCACGCGTGGACGTACCGCAACACCGGCCAGCTCAACGGCGTGCCGTTCCACAAGGACGCCTACGGCGGCGAGGACGTCCTGCCGATCCAGGCGCGCTCGCTGCTGCCGGTGCCGAAGATGGCCATCCGCAACGGCATGATCTTCGGCAGCCTCGACGAGGACGCGCCGGACTTCGACCAGTACCTCGGCGGGTTCAGCTACTTCCTCGACCTCTACACGAAGCAGAGCGAGGCGGGCCTCGAGGTCCGCGGCCCGCAGCGCTGGGTCGTGGAGGCGAACTGGAAGATCGCCGCGGAGAACTTCGCCGGCGACACGTACCACACGCCCGTCACGCACTCGAGCGTGGTGGAGATCGGTCTCTTCAAGGAGCCCAAGGCGCGCAAGCGCAAGGAGGGCGCGCTCTACTGGGCCGACATCGGCGGCGGGACGACGTACAAGCTGCCGCCGACCGGCTCCTTCGACGAGAACATGGCCCACGTCGGCTACCCGGAGGAGGTCATCGAGAGCACGAAGCGGATGTGGTCGCCCGAGCAGCGCGCGCTCGTCTCCGACGCCGGCTTCATGATCTCGGCGGCGACGATCTTCCCGAACCTCAGCTTCGTCCACAACTGGCCGGTCGTGAACGCCGACGGCCTCGTCGCCCCGTTCATCTCGATGCGCCTGTGGCAGCCGGTGAGCGCGACGCGCACCGAGATCTGCTCGTGGTTCGCCGTCGACAAGGGCGCGCCGCAGTGGTTCAAGGACGCGTCCTACAAGGCCTACCTCATGTGCTTCGGCTCGTCGGGGATGTTCGAGCAGGACGACGTCGAGAACTGGAACTCGATCACGCAGATGGCGAAGGGGCAGATGGCCAAGCGCCTGCGGCTGAACAGCCGCATGGGCATCGACAACGAGGACCGCCCGCTGAACCCGCACGTGCCGAACTGGCCGGCGCCCGGCAGCGCCTACACCGGCTTCGGCGAGCAGAACCAGCGCAGCATCCTGCGGCTGTGGGGCCAGTACATGCTCGGCAACGACCCGGTGCGGAGCAACGGCAACGGCCGGGCGCGGCACGCGGCGGCGGAGGTGGCGCGGCCATGAGCACCGACATGCTGCCCTTCACCAGCGAGCACCACCACGAGGTCCACCAGTGGCTCGTGGTCGAGGCGGAGATCCTCGACCAGCGCCGCTACGCGGAGTGGATGGACATGCTCACCGACGACATCGTCTACCGGATGCCGGTCCGCGTCACGACGAGCCCGCACCTCGAGGGCACCCTCGACGGCATGGACCACTTCGACGAGGACCGCTACTCGCTCCAGCGGCGCGTCGACCGCTTCGCGACCGAGCACGCGTGGACGGAGGATCCGCCGTCGCGCACGCGCCATTTCGTCTCGAACGTGCGCGTGTACCCGGGCGAGCAGGAGGGCGAGAGCCTCGCGAAGTCCTACCTGCTGATCTTCCGCAGCCGTCTCGACACGCGCGAGCCGGACTTCGTGGTCGGCGAGCGCCGCGACGTGCTGCGCCGCGTCGACGGCGTGCTGAAGCTCGCCCGCCGCGAGTTCCTCGTCGACGAGTCGGTCCTGCGCACCCAGAACCTGGCGGTGTTCGTCTAGATGGGCGACAGCTCCCAGAACGGCGAGTGGATGCACCTCGCCAACGAGTTCGCCGAGGTCCGCGTCCGCATGGTGCAGACGCGCAACGGCGTGCGACTGGAGATCGCCGCGCCCAAGCTGGAGCGCTCGGTGCTCCTCGATCCGGTCGAGCTCGAGTCGCTGACCTGGCAGACGCCGGAGACGTTCTCCTCGTTCCTGGTCACGCCGTTCGGCCCCGAGCCGGAAGTCGAGTAGATGGGCTGGCTGGACGGCAAGGTCGCGCTCGTCGTGGGCGGCGGCTCGGGGATCGGCCGCGCTGTCGTCGACGCGTTCGTCGACGAGGGCGCGTCGGTCGGCGTGCTCGAGCTCAGCGAGGAGAAGTGCGCCGAGCTCGACGCGCTCGGGCCCGAGGTCCTCGCCGTCCGCGGCGACGCGACGTCGCTGGACGACGCGCGCCGCGCTGTGCGCGATACGGTCGACGCGTACGGCGGCCTGGACTCGCTGGCGGTCTTCGTCGGGCTGTTCGACTACTACACGCCGCTGGCCGACATCCCCGACGACCGGCTCGCGGGGGCGTTCGACGAGATGTTCCACGCGAACGTCCTGAGCTGCCTGGTGTGCGCCAAGGCGGCGCTCGAGCCGCTGGCCGCCGCGGGCGGGACGATCACGCTCACCCTGTCGACGTCGGCCTACTACCCGGGCCGCGGCGGCTCGCTGTATGTCGCGTCGAAGTTCGCGCTGCGCGGCCTGGTCATCCGGCTCGGCCACGAGCTGGCGCCCGAGATCCGGGTCAACGGCGTCGCGCCCGGCGGCACGCTGTCGACCGACATGCGCGGCCTGCGCAGCCTCGACCTGCACGAGCGCCGGCTCGGCGCCTCGCCGAACCGCGAGGCCGAGCTGGCCGCGCGAACGCCGCTGAAGGTGGCGCTGGCGCCGGTCGACCACGCCGGGGCGTACGTGTTCCTCGCCTCCGACCGCGCGCGCGGGATCACCGGCGAGGTCATCAGCTCCGACGGCGGGATCGGGGTGGCGGGCTAGCGGTGGCGCGGTCCGCGGGCATCGAGTCGATCGTCGTCGTGGGCGGCGGGGTCGCGGCCGACCGCTGCGTCCACGGGCTGCGCGACGCGGGCTACGGCGGACGGCTCGTGATGGTCACGCGCGAGGACGTGGCGCCCTACGACCGCACGCTCGTCTCCAAGGACCTGCTCGAGCCCGACCCGCCGGTCGACCGGGCGTTCCTCCAGCCGGCGGGCGCCTACGAGGAGCGCGGGATCGAGGTGCGCCACGGCACCACCGCGACGGCGCTCGACGCGGGCGAGCGCCGCGTGACGCTCTCCGACGGCGACACGCTGGCGTACGACCGGCTCGTGATCTGCACGGGCGGCGAGCCCGTCGTCCCCGAGACGCTGCGGTGCCCGGGCATCCTCGTCCTGCGCGAGATGGGCCACGCCGAGGCGATGCGCGCGGCGCTTGACGGATGCCGGCGGATCGCGATCGTCGGCGGCGGCTTCATCGGCGGCGAGGTCGCCTCGGCGGCGGTCGCGCGCGGCGTCGAGGTGACGGTGATCGAGGCGCTCGAGCAGCCCCTCGAGCGGGTGGTCGGCGCGGAGGTGGGCGCGCGCGTCGCCGAGCTGCACCGCAGCCACGGGGTCGAGGTGCTCACGGGCGCGGCGGCCGCGGCGATCGGCCGCGACGGCGAGGGCTTCGAGATCGCGCTGGCCGGCGGGCGGACCGTCACCGCCGACGTGGTGCTCGTCGGCGCGGGCATGCGTCCCGTCACCGACTGGCTCGCCGGCTCGGGCGTGCGCGTCGACGGCGGCGTCGTCACGGACTCGGCGTGCCGGACCGACGTGCCCGGCGTCCTGGCGGCGGGGGACTGCGCGCGCTGGCTCAACCCGCGCTACGGCGCGCTCATGCGCGTCGAGCACTGGGACACGGCGCGCCGCCACGGCGCCGCGGCGGCCGCCGCCGCGCTCGGCGACGACACGCCCTTCGCCCCGCTTCCGTTCTTCTGGTCGGACCAGCACGGCGTGAAGCTGCAGTCGGTCGGCTACGCCCCGGTCTGGGACGAGGTGGAGATCGACGAGACCGATCCCGCGCCGGGATTCGTGGCGCGCTACCGGCTCGACGGGCGGCTCGTCGGCGTGTTCGCCGCCGGCCGGCCGCGGGCCATCGGCCTCGCGCGAAAAGAGCTGCAGGCGACATCGACGGAGGTGTGACAGGGATGAGGATCCAGGTCGACGAGGATCTGTGCATCGGCTCTGCGAACTGCGTGAACCTGGCCAGGGGGGTCTTCGAGCTCGACGACGAGGAGATCGCGTTCGTCGCCGATCCCACGGCGGCGAGCCCCGAGGAGATCCGCCAGGCCGCGAAGGCGTGCCCGACGGCGGCGATCGTGATCGAGGAGGACGAGGAATGAGCTCCGAGACGGTCGAGGGCCGCCCGGCGACCGTGGCCGGCCTGCGCGAGCAGGTCTCGCTCGGCTGCCGGATCCTCGACCTCGAGGATCAGGGCGACCTCGTGTGGGGTCACGTCTCCGCGCGCGACCCCGAGGGACGCGGCGTCTGGATGAAGGCGTCGACCTACGGCTTCGACGAGGTCGGGCCCGAGGAGGTCATCCTCGTCTCGCCCGACGGCGAGGTGCTCGAGGGCGACGGCCGCCGCCACGTCGAGTACCCGCTGCACACGGAGGCCATGGCGGCGCGTCCCGACGTCAACGCCGTCGTGCACACGCACTCGTCCGACTGCGTCGCCCTCGGCGCGACCGGCCACCCGCTGCGCCCGATCTCCCACGAGGCCACGCTGTTCGTCCCCCCGCAGATCGCCCGCTTCACGAAGACCGGCGACCTCATCACGACCGCCGAGCTGGGCCAGGACGTCGCGGCGGCGCTCGCCGACCGCAATGCCGTGATGCTCGTCAACCACGGCATCCTCACCGTCGGCCCCGACGTGCCGACCGCCGTCATGACCGCCGTCCTGCTCCAGCGCGCGTGCCGCATCCAGCTCACCGCGATGAGCGCGGGCGGGTGGGCGACGTGGTCCTCCGACGACGAGGCGCTCTCCAAGCGCGGCCACTGCTACCCGCCGCAGCTGCTCGCGCAGGCGTGGGCGTACCTGGTGCGGCGGCTGGAGGGCTGAGGCGCGGGGCGGGGCTTCGACGGTTGTGGCGCCCCGCGCTGACGTGCGTGGTCATCCAGGCGTGGTCGGATGGCATCGAGGGAGGGTGGATTCCGTCCGTCCCGGAATGCGTGAAGGGTTTGTCGTCGCTGAGACGACAAAGGCTTCACTCGCGCTCTGGCGGCGACGTGCGTGAGGCGTTGTGCCGCGTGGAGACGCCACGCCCGCACCCATCTCCTCGATGCCTGCCGTCCGCCCGCGCCACGCACGGCGCGCCACGAGGCCGGCGCGACCGCAGGCGCCGCGGCGAAGCTCAGCCCCCCGCGGCCCCCACGACCCGGCTCGCGTCGTGCAGCGCGAAGTCCAGGCGGATCGCGTCGATCAGCTCGCGGTGCACGGCGGAGAACAGCTTGTCCTTGCGGTAGACGAGGTACACGGGGCCGGCGAGGTCGACGTCCTCGACCTCGATCTCGCGCAGCTGGCCCGTCGCGAGCTCCGAGCGCACCGCGCTGCGGAACAGCACGGCGACGCCCAGGCCCGCCATCGTCGCGCGCTTCATCGCCTCGGGGTGGCCGAGCTGGATCGAGACCTTGCGGTCGCGGATGCCGATGCGCTGCAGCTGGCGGTCGACGAACTGGCGGCGCAGGAGCTTCTGCGGCGCCTCGACGAACGAGAGCTGCGCGAGCTCGTCGACGGTGATGCGGGTCGCGGCGGGCTCGCGGTCCGGGGCGGCGACCACCACGAGCTCGTCGTCGCCGAGCTTCTCGCAGCTCAGGCCGCGGCTGACCGGGTCGCCCTCGACGACGACGACGGCGAAGTCGTTCTCGCCGGCCTC
>JAXDHC010000504.1:0-3308 GCA_034664705.1 Solirubrobacteraceae bacterium | reverse complement strand
CGCCGCGCCGGGGCACTGAGGCGGCGGAGATGACCGAGGGCGTCGTGCCGCACGAGCTGAAGGTCGAGCGCATGCAGCGGCTCGTGGAGGTCGTCCAGCGCCGCGCGCACGCACGCGCGCAGCGGTTCGTCGGCCGCACGCTGGACGTGCTCGTCGAGGGGCCGTCGCGGACGGACCCCTCGCGCCTGCGCGGTCGCTCGCGCCACAACAAGGCGGTGAACTTCGCCGGGCTCGCGCAGCCCGGTGAGCGCGTGTTCGTCGAGATCCACTCGGCGACGAGCCAGACGCTCGCCGGCGAGGAGTCGCTGGTCTCGCGCGCCGTGGCGTAGCGCACGCCGCCGCGTTCCGTCCTCGCGTTGTGCGAACATACGTTCGTGCGCTGGGACAACCTCTCGATCGACGCCGACGCGCACCCGCGCCTGCCGGGCTACCGCGAGCCCGCGGTCGTGCGCCACTTCGACGCCCCCGAGGCGCTCGACACCCGCTTCTACGAGGTCCGCGCGAAGTCGGCCCTCAACCGGGTGCCCGCGCGCTCGCGCATGCCGTTCCGGTGGACGGTGAACCCGTATCGCGGCTGCAGCCATGCGTGCGTCTACTGCTTCGCGCGGCCGACGCACACCTACCTCGGCATGGGCGCCGGGCGGGACTTCGAGCGCGAGATCGTCGTGAAGGTCAACGCGCCGGAGGTGCTGCGCGCGGAGCTCGGGCGCCCGTCGTGGACGCACGAGCACGTGGCCATGGGCACGAACACGGACCCGTACCAGTGGGTCGAGGGCCGCTACAAGCTCATGCGCGGGATCTGGGAGGCGCTGCGCGATCACGCGACGCCGTGCTCGGTCCTCACGAAGTCGCCGCTCCTGCTGCGCGACCTCGACCTGATGCTCGAGGTCGCGGAGGTGACCGAGATCGCAGCGAACGTTTCGGTCCCGACGATCGACGAGAAGGCGTGGCGGGCGAGCGAGCCGCACACGCCGAACCCGCGCGCGCGGATCGAGGCGGTGGCCGAGCTGAACCGGGCGGGCATCCCCGCCGGCGTGCTGGTCGCGCCCCTGATGCCGGGCATCAACGACGATCCGCGCCAGGTCGAGGCGATCCTCCAGGCGGCGGGCGACGCGGGCGCGACCGGGATCAGCGGGATCGCGCTGCACCTGCGCGGGGAGGTCCGCGGGATCTTCATGGAGTGGCTGCGCTCGTACCGCCCCGATCTCGTGGAGCGCTACGAGACGCTGTACCGGCGCGGGGCCTACGCGCCGCGCGACGAGCAGGATCGCCTGCGAGCGTTGCTGCGCCAGGTCGGCGCGCGGACGACCATGGCCCCGCCGCGCCGCTCGCCGGCCGACAGCCGCGGCGTCTTCCGCGAACGGCTCGCCGGGGCGGCTCGGCGGGGCGATCTCCCGGACGGGCGGACGGGGCGGCAGGAGGCGCTCTTCTAGGCCGTTTGCGGCGATCTGTGACGGGGAGCACAGGTCCGACCGGCAACCGTCCACTACCCCTGGTGTCGTCCCATGCAGAGCGATCGTCCGAAGGAGCCCGACGTCCCCCAGCCCATGCGCGACTTCCTCACCGCCCGCAGCCACGCGTGGCGTGACGCAGGCCTCGCCCGGCAGTTGAGCCGGCGCGCGGTGAAGCGTGCGCGGATTCAGTCGCTCGTGCTGCTGCCGGTCCTCGTCGGCGTCCTCGTCGTCTACAGCTACCGCCACCAGATCTTCGGCGCGAGCTACGACACGCCGGTGCGGATCGTCACGTTCCTCGCGCTGATCTCGCTCGGCTGGCAGTTCGCGCGCGACATCGGCAAGGCCCTCGGGCCGACGCTCTTCCGGCGGCTGGATCCCGGCACGGCCGGCACGCTCGGCTTCCTGCTGCGGCTGGTGACCATGTTGGTGGCGGTGCTGATCGCGCTCCGGGTCGCCGGGCTCGGCCCCCAGACGCTCGCGCTGGGCGGCGCGTTCACGGCCGTCGTCGTCGGTCTCGCGGCGCAGCAGACCCTCGGCAACCTGTTCGCCGGCATGGTGCTCCTGAGCGCCCGGCCGTTTCGCGTGGGCGAGCGCGTGCGGCTTCAGGGCGGCGGGCTCGCCGGGACCGTCGAGGGCGTCGTCAGCAGCCTCGGCCTGCTCTACACGACGCTGGCCAGCGGCGACGACGAGATCATGGTCCCGAACTCGGTCGTGCTGAACGTCGCGATCGTGCCGCTGCGCGAGCCGGACGGCATCGACCTGCGCGCCCGCCTGCGGTCGGGCGTGACCCCCGTCGACGTGCAGGAGCTGCTGCAGGGCGCGGTGGACACGCCGATGCGCGACTCGCCGCGGATCGCGCTGGAGGAGCTCGACGGCGACGAGGTCGTCGTGCGCATCTCCGCGACGCCCGAGCGCCCGAGCGACGGTCCGCGCCTGGCCGGCGAGGTGCTCGAGGCCGTGGGCTCGCACACCGCCCGCGCGGCCGACTGAGCGCTGCGGCGCGCGCCCCGGACGGTCAGCGCTTGGAGGCCTGCCCGGCGCCGAACTGGTCGCCGACGCGCTCGCCGCCCGTGACGCGCGTGAACGCGGCGGCGACGCCCGGCGCGAGCCCGGCGACGAGCGCTCCGAGGCGCATGGGCACGGGGGCGACGTCGATCTCGCCGCGGTTGCGCTCGATGGCGCGGACGACGGCGTCGGCGACCTCGTCGGGGCTGCTCGTGCCGACCCCGGGCGGGAGCTTCGCGCCGGAGTCGGCGAACATCCCGGCGTCGCGGACGAAGCCGGGAAACACCGCGCTGACGCCGACCCCGTGCGGGCGCAGGTCCTGGCGCAGGGCCTGCGCGAACCCACGCAGGCCGAACTTCGTCGCGCTGTAGATCGAGCTGCGCGGCGTCGCCGCCTTCCCGGAGAGCGACGACATGAGCACGATGTGGCCCGACCCGCGGGCCGCCATCCGCTCGCCGATGATCCGCGAGAGGACCATCGGCGCGCGCAGGTTCACGGCAAGCGCGCGGTCGATCTGCTCGACGCTGAACGACAGCACGTGCCCGGAGCCGGGCAGGCCGGCGTTGGCGACGAGGACGTCGACGTCGGCGAACTCGTGGGCGAGGCGCTCGACGGCCGCGGCGTCCGTGAGGTCCACGGCGACGGCGCGCGCGCCGGTCTCCGTCGCGAGCGGCTGCAGCACGTCGGTGCGCCGCCCGGTGAGCACGAGCTGCGCGCCGGCGCCATGCAGGCGCCGCGCGATGGTCTGGCCGAGCCCCCCGGTGGCGCCGGTGAGCAGGACGGTCCGTCCGGAGAGGTTCACGCGGGGAAGACCGCGACCGTCGCGGTGAAGCCGTGGAGGAACGGGTC